>CAYUGX010000054.1:0-18771 GCA_964444375.1 uncultured Porphyromonadaceae bacterium
TCTACCACTGAGCTACTCCCGCAAAAAATACAAGTGGGGAGAGAAGGATTCGAACCTCCGAAGTCATAAGACAGTAGATTTACAGTCTACCCCAGTTGGCCACTTTGGTATCTCCCCAATATATATTATAAAGAAAAAGAGCCAATGGAGGGATTCGAACCCACGGCCTGCTGATTACAAATCAGCTGCTCTGACCAACTGAGCTACATTGGCAACTTCACTTTTCTACAAGCATGAAAAAGAACTCAACTATTCCTCAATTTTGGTCTGCAAATGTATGATTTAATTTACAGTTCTCAAAATAAAAAATGTGAGTTTTTTTTCTATCGACCTATTTTTTTCTCTTTTTGCTTTACTAGCTGACGGCGAATTGCCTCAACTGACTGATCTGTAGCCTCTTCAAAAGACTCACACTGCTTCTTTGCAAAAAGCTCACCACCGGCTATTTTCATCCTAATTTCTGCCACCTTATTTCCCGATTCAGGTGCCTTATCCAACCGGAGAAATACTTCCGCATTCAATATCTTGTCTTCGTACTGCGAAAGTTTGCTGATCTTGCCTTCTACAAAACCCAATAATTTCTGGTCTGCATCAAAGTGTACGGAATGAATCTTGATGTTCATAAATACTTCCTCCTTATATATTATGATTCGTCAGATGCACGTGGATGAGCCATCCGATGAATTTGTTTCAACTCTGATAAATTCGTATGTGTGTAAACTTGCGTAGCTGAAAGGTTGGCATGCCCCAGTAGTTCTTTAATTGCATTCAAATCCGCTCCTTTGCTAAGTAAATGAGTAGCAAAACTGTGTCTGATTACATGTGGACTCCTCTTTCTTACGGATGTCACATAACTAAGATATTTGTTTACCAGACGATAAACAAATTTTGGGTAAAGCTTTTCCCCCTTTTTTGTCAGAAAGAAAGCCTCGTGGTCCTCTTTCCCAAAAGTCGAGTTTCGCAAGCTGATGAACTCCTGAATCAATGGTTGAATGCTATTGGCAAGGGGTATGAGACGTTCTTTTGAACCCTTTCCGATGACTTTTACTCGTTGCCTATCCAAATCAATATCATTATCGGCCAAACCAACCAGTTCACTCAATCGCATACCAGTATCATACAACATTTCCAAAATCAACCGATCTTGTTTGCCTGCAAAATCCTCACTAAAGGGATATTCGTCTAAAAGGCTTTCCATTGCATCCTGATCCACGAAAACAGGTAGCGGCTTTTTCATTTTCGGAAGCACAAGCGCATCAGTCGGATTGTGGGTCAATCGCCCCTCCTTGATGACAAAGCGGAAATAATGACGCAGGGCTGAAGCCTTCCGGTGAATTGAACGAGGCTGAATTCCCTTGTCCATCAGCTCCACAATCCATGAACGGATTTCATCTAAACTGGCTTGATGCATGTCGTTCTGAAAACCTAAAGCTTGGAGATGAGATTCAAATTGATGTAAATCTGTACGATAAGACTGCACAGTCTTAAGCGATAAGCGCTTTTCAAACTCCAATTGACGCAGAAATTGATCTAGGATCGCCATAAAGAAAAGACAGGCTGTTTTACATTATATTTAACGTAAAACCCGATTTTTTGTTTCGGTACCTGACAGTGCGTAGACTATTCGCTCTCAAGCCGTGACTGCATTTGCTGCAGATAAACAGCTTTCAGATATTGCTGACGACGCTTTATTGAAGGCTTCTGATAGGCTTGACGAGTACGTAGCTCTTTAACTGTGCCTGTTTTCTCAAACTTCCGCTTAAACTTCTTTAAAGCCCTTTCAATGTTTTCGCCCTCTTTTACCGGAATGATAATCATTTGCGTTCCTTTTTAATTACGATCAAACTCATTTTGGGAGTGCAAAGAAAAGCATTTTTATCTAATCTTCAAAAAAGTTCAGGCCTTATTGTTTCGCTGCAATTGAAAGATATGGGACAATATACCTCCTCAAAGTGTCAGGCCAAACCCCTTCGGCCCAAAGCTCATTCACCTGTGTTGGAGGACCCGAGACATCCCGGTATCGGACGAAGGCAACAACCTGGTCATACGAAATATATGGATGTCGTAGCAACTCTTTAAAAGTAACAGTTCTCAGATTGAATTGCCTTAGTGATGACGTATCAATGCAAACCTGATCAATAAAGCCAGCCAGACGGAGGCTATCCATCCCATATACTTCATTCAACTGGGAAGTATCATGAAACCCACCCAATAAACGCCTGTATTTAACAATCCGACTTGCAAAAACCGGGCCTATGCCATACAGTTTTGTTAATTCCAGACTATCCGCTTGATTGAGCTCAATCTTCTTTCTTTGTTGTGAGAACTGATTGGCTCTTGATTCTAAGCGTAGACTACTCAAATGCAAGTCCTTGATGTCCTGCGAATTAAGATGATTACGCACTTTCATCACACGTGAGCCGACATTAAACAATACCGTAGACACCAATAAAATTGAAAGAGCCTTTCGCTCAGAACGGGTAAACCAGAATCTTGATCGTGTTTTCATATAAAAATGCACCTATATGTATATAGATGCATTTCCTCCACCCAAATGGAAAAATCAGATGGAATATTTTAGAAGTTCAGTAATCCAATAATATTTAGGAATACCAAGGCTATACCAATAGGTGCAATAAACCGGATTAGGAACATAGCTATGGGAATGAGTCGACCTTTTAATGTGCCATTATTATCAAGCTCAGCACGAACACGTTTCCGCCCCATCGCAAAACCGACAAAAATAACGATACACAATCCCCCCAATGGTAATAATATATCTGCACTGGTATACTCTAGTAAACCCCAAATCGTCATTCCGAAAATCTTGAAGTCAGCCAGAACACCTCCATTCGACAGAGTACATAGTATACCTAAGAACAATATGATTGATGACGATACAATGGCTGCTTTCTTTCTTGACATTTTAAATTCCTCAGAGAAATAAGCAACAATGACTTCAAGCAATGATATGGTTGACGTTAACGCTGCAACACCCAAAAGCACAAAGAATATCAAAGAGAAAAAGTATCCACCTGCCATTTCCTGGAATATCGATGGGATGGTCACAAACACTAAGCCTTCTCCCTGTGAAGGATTGATACCGAATGCAAATACGGCCGGAAAAATAGCCACTCCTGCAAGTACCGCTATCAGTGTATCTGCTATCGACACCTGAATGGCTGTGGTTCCAAGGTTATCCTTTTTACTAATGTAACTACCGTAGGTTATAATGGTCCCCATACCCAGGCTCAATGAGAAAAATGCCTGTCCGAGAGCACTAAGAATTACTGTACCATTGATCTTACTGAAATCAGGTTTGAATAAAAATTTCAATCCTTCGCCAGCATTCGGTAAAGTGACAGATCGAACAATCAGAATAAGAATAATAACCAACAATATTGGCATTAGAATCTTGGTATACTTCTCAATCCCGTTCTTCACACCTGCAATAACTACGGCAGCTGTAAGACCAATAAAAATGGTCTGCCAAAATATGGGTCTGAAAGGCTTTTCAATGAAGTTATCATACATCCCAGTCAATTCCTGCGGGCTCTTTTCTGCAAATCCATTGGTTACAGCCTGGAAAATGTATTCCAGCGTCCAACCAGCGACTGAGCCATAAAATGCAAAAATCATAAATGCCGCTCCTACCCCTATGACACCAACCAGAAACCAAGGTTTGCCAGGCCGGATAAATTTGAAACTTCCAATTGCATTTCGCTGGGCATTTCTACCAATGGTAAACTCTGATATCATGACCGGTACACCGATCAGAAAAACAAAAATGAGGTAAAACACCAAAAATGCGCCACCACCATTATTACCAACTTCGTAAGGAAATTTCCAAATATTACCTAAACCTACAGCTGAACCCGCTGCTGCTGCAATGATTCCAAATTTACTTCCAAAACTATCCCGATTTTTTGGTGTAATACCAGCCATTATACTTCAATTATGAAATGAATACCTTAACGATAATTAAAACTTGTTGATACAATTCAAGTCTTCAAAGGCGCTTTTTAGGCGCTCTACCATAGATTTCTCGCCTTCACGTAGCCAAACTCTGGGATCATACTTCTTCTTATTCGGTTTATCAGCTCCTTCCGGATTGCCAATTTGTCCTTGTAGATATCCTTCATTCTCTACATAGTAGTCTTTGATACCAACCCAACATGCCCACTGTGTATCTGTATCGATGTTCATTTTGATAACACCATAGGATATTGCTTCCCTGATTTCTTCCTGGGTCGAACCAGATCCGCCATGGAAAACAAAATTTACAGGTTTACCATCAGTACCGTACTTTTCTCTAATATGATCTTGTGAGTTTTTGAGAATTTTTGGCTCTAAAACAACATTACCAGGCTTATAGACCCCATGGACATTACCAAAAGCTGCTGCAACAGTAAAATTATCGGACACTTTCTTCAATTCTTCATAAGCAAAGGCCACATGTTCGGGTTGAGTATAAAGAAGTGAATTATCTACCTGAGTATTATCAACACCATCTTCTTCACCACCAGTAACGCCTAGTTCTATCTCCAGTGTCATTCCCATTTTACTCATCCGCTCAAGATATCTTTTACAGATCTCTATGTTTTCCTCGAGTGATTCTTCAGACAAATCCAACATGTGAGAGCTGTATAAGGGTTTACCATATTCTTTGAAATGGGCCTCACCAGCATCCAATAATCCATCAATCCATGGAAGTAGTTTTTTAGCAGCATGATCTGTATGCATGACCACCGGTATTCCATAATGTTCAGCCATTACATGCACATGTTTTGCCCCTGCAATACCACCCAGAATGGCTGCTTTTTGCCCTTCATTAGGCATTCCCTTTCCAGCCCAAAAAGCTGCACCGCCATTGGAGAATTGAACAATAACAGGTGAATTTACAACTTGTGCGGCTTCCATCACAGCATTCACTGAATTCGT
Source organism: uncultured Porphyromonadaceae bacterium (assembly GCA_964444375.1). Classification (GTDB taxonomy): domain Bacteria; phylum Bacteroidota; class Bacteroidia; order Bacteroidales; family UBA12481; genus JABHCC01. Next base: position 4,942 of record CAYUGX010000054.1, read on the forward strand.
TCCAACGGCATTAACTGCTGGCAAAGCAAATTGATCTGCTTTTGCCATTTGAAACAGTTCAGTTAACGCATCTCCTGTAACAACACCTGGCTTAATTTTTTCCGAAATTTTCATCTTTATGAATTGTTATATGTCTGTACAATAATGTCTGGAATCGATTAAATTGGAGGCAAATATAGATAATAAAGAGCAATCAGAAAGGATAACCAATCGCAAAATTCAAGACAAAATCCCTGAAGGTATATGGCCTTACGAAGGGGATCCAGCCCGATCCTTCCTGAACTCCAGGATCACGCAACTTCATTCCCAGATCCAGTCGCAATACAAAGAAGGTCAGGTCCAACCTCATGCCAGCACCTGTACCCAAAGCAATTTCCTTATAGAATTGATCCCATTTGAAGGTACTGCCTGGCTGATCTTCAGCAGGACTAACAGTCCATACATTACCGGCATCCAGGAAAACAGCTCCTTTGACCGATCCAAACAGATCAAAACGGTATTCAAGATTACTTTCTAATTTGATATCGCCTAGCTGGTTGGGAAATAAATCATCCTGATTCTCTGGTAATGCATATGACCCAGGACCAAGTGAACGTACCTGCCACGCTCGAATACCATTAGATCCACCTGAAAAGTATTTCTTTTCAAATGGCATCACATCAGCATTTCCATATGGATAGCCCGCTCCGGCAAAAAATCTTAACGCAAAACGGTTGGCCGGATTAATCACTTTATGAAATCGAAAATCGATATCGGCCAAAAAGTATTGCGAATAAGGTGTGTCAAAAAAATAATACCCTTCTTCAGGTCGTGGAGTGCCCGCCAATTGGTACCCAGCTGAGAATAAATTGCCGGCTATCTCTGGGTGAAAAGTGAAGAAGAAAGCATCACGATCCTTTTGCAATGTTTGATTATCCCAGGTAAAAGTATAATTGAAGGCTGGGATCACATGCGACTGATAACTGTCTTCGAAATAGGTACCACTGATAACCTCTTTGAAACGATCAGACATCTCACGCACATTTACATAATTCAGATCAACAAGTTTGATCTCATGCTTAGCAAAAGCTGAAGATCGCCATTGGTAACCAAAATTGGCAGCAGCAATGGTCCGAGTGATTTCAGGTCTGGATTGATAATTGTAATTTATGCTCACAAAAGTTCGGGGTTTGTACTTTTGCTGCCAACGCTCAAGCCGGATTGGTAGCCAAAACTGGGGTACGTTTAATCTTGAATCCACACCGTATTCAATCATTCGGTTAAAATCACTGCCTGAGTTAGTTAAAAATTCAATGGCCCCCTTAAACTTTAGATCGAAACTCTCAGCTCCTTTGAACAGATTTCTGTGGTTATAAATCAGATTTCCAGCGGCACCAAAATTACCCGAAGAATGAGTTACCTCAAAAGAAACATCGTAGGATTGCCTGGTAAGAGGAGCTAATTCAATCTGACAGTCCATTGGCACAATAGAATCTCCTGGATTAACGGCTGAGGATATGAATTTAATGTTGATTGGACTGTAATTACGCAGCCCGGCCAGACTTGCATAGGTTTTATCTACTGCATCTTGTGAAAACAAAGAATCTTCATGCAAATATATTGAAGAAGAAAGTAAATTTTTTCGAACAGTTAAGGCCTCAGAATAGATAAAATCCAAATTGTTGTACTGAACCGTATCGCTTGTGTCGAAATAGCTGCTTGGATTCTTCATGTACTCCCTGGGATCAAAATCTCCAACGATGCGAATATCCTTTATCTTGAATTTCTTATGGTCGAGATCTTGATTACCGTAACTGGCTAATGGTTCTTTGATCCCAAGTGTTAAATTGACCGTTTTTGATTCGGGAAAAGTATCTGCCTCAAACCAAATATATTCTTTTGAGAAAGCATAATAGCCTTGATTGCGAATCAAACGATTCAACTTTATTCTCTCTGCCTGCAATGCATCCATATCAAAAGCCATCCCTGGTGAAATAAGCCGATTGATTGAATCCCCAGCTATCAGCGAACGCATGGCTTGATTCTTAATGAGGCGTCCTGATGACCAGTCTATCTCGTCAATCATAAAGGGTTTACCCAGGACAATTGTGTAACTGGCTTCAGCACGTTTTTTACGGTAGGTAACCGAATCTACTATACTGGCATGATGGTATCCTTTATTTTTAAGAAATGCCGATAGTTCTTGATTGGTTCTTGACATTAATCCCGGTTCAAAAACCACTGGTTCCTCACCAATTCGCCTGAGCCAATCCTGAATTCTGGATTCCTTATCTGGATTAGATAAATTGTAGAGTCCCATATGAAATCGAAAGAAACCAAAGATTTTCTTGTTAGGCTTTTGCCTGACATAGCGTTGGAGTTCCTTTTGAGTAAAAACCTCATCAGAAACGGCAATCGTATTCTTACTCAGCAGGTATTTACCCTCAGGTATGTATTTTGATGAACTGCAGGCGGCCGCCACAACCAGCAGTGCGATTAAGAGTGTGTGACTTATATATTTAATCAATCGTTGATTCATCCGGTATACCGCCAAATCAATTCTTGGATGAATTGTTTGTATCTTGCAAAGAAACTGAAATCTTGTATATGCTAAGTCATACTCGCGTAAAATTCTTGCGAAGTTTGCACATAAAGAAATACCGGAATGCTTCAAACCAATTCATTGTTGAAGGAGAAAAACTGGTCTTAGAAACCCTAAAGATCCATAAACGGTTAAATATCAGCTTGGTTGAAATCCTTGCCTTGCCAGCCTGGATAGAAACTCACAATCATCTACTAGACCGATCAAAAGTAACTCTAACATCCATCAGCGATAAACAACTGCATCAAATCAGTTCACAAAAAACACCCAATATGGCTGTGGCTTTGATGCAGATTAATCATGACCAGCCTGCCCAAGCCCCAAAATCCGACGAATTGATTTTAGCGTTTGATCGTTTACAGGATCCTGGCAACTTTGGCACTATAGTTCGAACTGCAGACTGGTTTGGCGTAGATCGTATTGTCTTGTCAAAAGGATCGGTTGATCCTTTAAACCAAAAAGTCATTCAGGCGAGTATGGGATCCATTTTTCGAATTCCTGTATTTGAATCCGATTTAAAACCTTGGATTCAATCTGGCGGACCTGGCATCAGGGTTTTTGGAGCCGTACTTGAAGGTGAATCCAGTTACACAGATTCCATCCAAAAACCAGGTATTTTACTAATGGGGAATGAGTCGGCAGGTATTCAAGAAAATCTGAGATCAACTATCACCCATCCGGTAGGCATTACAAAATATAGCCATTCTGAACCGAGTGCAGAGTCTTTGAATGTTGCAATAGCTACAGGAATTCTGTTGTATGAAATCAATCGACCCATTGCTGGCTAATGGCCTCAGCCACTAAGAGGCCGTCTACTGCGCTCGAAACAATTCCACCTGCATATCCGGCCCCTTCACCACAGGGATATAAACCTTGTATAGTCTGATGTTCAAAAGTATTTAATTGACGGGGTATCCTTACAGGCGCAGAGGTTCTCGACTCAACACCAAGCATTTGACCTGCATTACTACCAAACCCTGGCATGCGCTTGTTAAATAGTTTCAATCCCTGTTTAAGTTTTCGAGCCAGCGGTTCAGGCAACCAAAAATGCATAGGTGAAGACACCACACCCGGATGATATGAACTTTCAGCCAATGCTGGCGAAATCTTACCTGCAATAAAATCACCTATTCGTTGTCCCGGAGCCTGATAACCATTTCCTCCATTTCTGAAAGCCAACTTTTCCAGTTCTTGCTGGTATCTCAGTCCAGCAAGTGGATCACTGCCAAATTGTTTGGCATAATCAGAGGGTCTAATCTCAACAACCAGACCACTGTTCGCCCAATCTGAACTGCGTTTTGCATTTGACATTCCGTTGACCACCAATTCATCTTCCGCACTCATAGCGGGAACAATGGTTCCTCCCGGACACATGCAAAAACTGTATACTCCTCGATTATCAACCTGAGCAGATAAGCGATATTCGGCCGCAGGTAAATATTTTCCCCTGCCGGATGGGGAATGATATTGAATTTGATCAATCAACTGTTGTGGGTGCTCAACCCTGACCCCCATGGCAAAGCCCTTGGCTTCAAGATACACTTTGTTTCGGTGCAACAGGTTGTAAATATCGCGGGCTGAATGACCAGTGGCCAAAACAACTGGAATACCATCAAATCGATCGCCGTGCTCGGTTTCGACGTACTGAAGTTTTTCAGCTCCGATTGATAGCTTACTCACTTTTTGATTAAATCCGACATAGCCACCAGCATCAATCAGCGCTTGCCGGATTTTGGTAATCACCCCCGGCAGTTGATCAGAGCCAATATGAGGATGTGCATCAACCAAAATATCAGGATGGGCACCAAACTCGACCAATAATTCGAGTATACGTCGGCTTTCGCCCCGCTTTTTTGATCGTGTGTAAAGCTTTCCATCAGAAAAGGTACCAGCCCCACCCTCACCAAAACAATAATTCGAATCTCCATTCAACTCTTGATTGCGATTTAAGAGTGCAATATCCTTCTTTCGTTCACTGACTTTCTTACCCCGTTCAAGAACAATGGGTTTGATGCCCAGTTCGAGCAATCGAAGTGCACAGAAAAGCCCTGCCGGCCCTGCTCCAACAACAAGCACTTCCCTACCTCCAGTGGGTTTTGGATCGAATGGTTTACTGCTTTGTTCAGGCGATCGATCAGGATTGATCACCAGTTGCAGGTTGATCTTGACCGGACGACGACGTGCGTCGATTGATCGACGTGTAATCTTGAATTTCCTGATTTCTGTTGGTATAATACCAAGACGTTTTCCAACCAGTTGTTTTATCGCATGGTCGTCTTGCGCCTGTTTTGGACTCAGGCTGATCTCTATGGTCTTGACTCCAGACAAATGCTTGGTTTATTCCACATGAATGCTCAAAATAACCATTCTTGACAACATCCGGTCCATACTCAGCCTGAACAGATCATACTCGGGCTCTTCTGGAGGAGGGTTATACACATTCAACATGCCGACAGCAAACTTCAGTTCGGTTGCAACTTTAACTTTATCGAGATAAAAATCAATGCCTACGCCGAGTTCAGGGAATACATCAAAAGGTTTGACCAGCCGTTGGACCGGCTTCCAATTCTCAATTTCACCACCAGTCAGATCAATACGTGGATTGACCCCAGCAATTAGATATGGGGCAAAATTATTTACTCGCATGGCCCTATATTTTAAAAGAAAGGGCAGATCCATGTACACGCTTTCAATACGGGCATCCCAACTTGTGCCACCGACACTGTTCACAATAGACATATCTCGTTGCCCGAATTGAATGCCCGGTAAAAAGCGAAGGTCGAGGTATTTGCCCAATCTTAAATTCGTAATGAGATTGATATTAATACCTGGATTTTGCTTGACAGCAACAGTCATATCATTATCAACAAAAGTAGTGAGACCCATCCAGTTAATCCCAACTGAATAGCCGAAATGGAAAGTTTCGCGGTCAAAAGTAGTCAGATTCATTGGCTTGGGTTTCTGTGCAAATGCACCGAGTCCAAACATCATGATACCTGCCAACACTATGAATTTCTTCAACATGGTCAGTTGCTTTTCTTTCTTAAAATAACTCAAATATTTTCAATATAGTATTCATAAAAGATTTGATTGAGCCTTTTCAGCAATATACAAACCGGCTATTCCACCTGCCAGACTTCGGTAATAACCCATTGAATACCCTGATTGATTCAATACTTGTAAAAAATCGTTCCGCTGGGGGAAGGCACTTACAGATTCAGGTAAATACTGGTAAGCAGAGAAATCTTTAGATACGGATTTGCCAATTAAAGGCAGAATTCGCCGAAAATAGGTCAAATACAATTGTTTAACCGGGAATCGTCTGGGTAGCATAAATTCCAATACAGCAATATGTCCACCGGGCCTGGTCACCCGACACATCTCAGTCAGATTCTTTGCAGGATCTTCAAAATTCCTCACCCCAAATGCGGCCATCACCAAATCAAATGTTTCATCCTGAAAGTCAAGATCTTCAGCATCTCCGGTCTTGAATTCGATTTGACTGGTCCCCTTATAATTGACATTTTTTTTCAATGCTACTTCAATCATGCCTGGTGATAAATCCACACCAACGATTTTCTCAGGCCGCATTTTCAAAGCAGCAAATGCAAGATCACCGGTTCCAGTAGCGACATCTAAAATGCTTTTTGGCTTAAATTTCATTACCTCCCGGATGGTTCTTCGTCTCCATATCTTATCCACATGAAGTGACAACAAGTGATTCAACAAATCATAGGTTGGTGCAATATTGTCGAACATCTCTTTGATCTCTTCCCGTTTCGAACCTGATGTTCCGTAGGGTCTAACTTCTTCCATGGTGCTCGGATTCTGTCAGTTGCGCTTTATCTGAGTGGCCGAAGCCTGTGCGGTTGGCATAATCAGCAAATCATTGATCGTAACATGTGGTGGACGATTCAGCGCAAATAATACAGCTTCAGCGATATCTTCGGCATGAAGGGGTTCAAATCCATTGTACACCTGGTTCGCCTTTTGTTCATCTCCTTTGAATCTCACCAATGAAAACTCTGTCTCAACTGCACCGGGATGAATGGCAGTAACTTTTATTCCATAGGGAAGCAGATCCATGCGCATGCCCTTTGATAAGGCATCCACTGCATGTTTGGTCGCACAGTAGACTGAACCATTTGGATACGCTTCCTTGCCCGCAATTGATCCAATATTAATGATATGTCCGCCACCCTGTTTAACCATGCCTGGGCTTATTTTTCGTGTCATATACAGTAAGCCTTTGATATTGGTATCGATCATTTGCTCCCAATCATCAACAGAAGCTGATTGAATTGGATCCAGGCCGGCTGCCAGGCCGGCATTGTTGATCAGAACATCGATGGCCGACCACTCCCCTTTTAGTGAATCTATTGCAAGGTCGACCTCGTTCTTTTTCCTCACATCGAAATGCAAAGTGATACAATCCACTGCAAAGGATTGCCTCAATTCGTTTTGAAGTTCAAGTAACCGGTCTTGCCGTCTGCCAGTAAGGATAAGTCGGTGACCTTCTTTGGCAAGTAAAACAGCGGAGGCTTCTCCAATACCGGCTGTTGCTCCAGTTATACAAATGGTCTGTTTTTCCATGAATGCAATATCAAAACAATTAAAAAATCGTACGAATCCCGATGTGAACAAGCCCATTTTGCAGCGAAAACATTTGACCAGCTCCAAATCCGATGGCGTAATCCAAATTGACCAATCCTGCTCTTGTTTTCAGACTCAATCCCATGCCAGCGCCAATAGGAACTCCAGAAGAGATCTCTGTGTTGGGATTAGCTTCCACATAACCAATATCACAAAACAAATGTACATGAGATTCTCCAGAGAGGAAAAAGTTTATTGCTGTGGAAGCCACCGCATATGCCTCGGTAAAAAAAGATTGCTCATGATAACCCCTGAAATTATTAATGCCTCCCAACCTGAACAATTCATTTTCAGTCTGTCCATCACCAGGGCGGTATCCTCCATGTCCGGCAATAGTCAGTCCCCAAAGTGGTGACAGAAATTGATGATACTCGATTTCACCTTTGAGCTCTAGAGCTTGTTGCGTATTCTCAGCTTGTCCTTCAATTAGGTAACTTTTTTGTCCAATACCTGCTGAATAGTTCACAAATAAACCAGTACGGGGAAAATAGGGATCATCCCTTGAATCCAGGCTATGGGTCACTGTCAAAAGGTTCATTCTGAAATCATGTAAACCTGCTGGCAGGGTTAGATCCAGCTTACTTGAGCTGCTGTTCTGCCAGTCGATTCCTATCGAATGCAAGGGAGCGAAACTTACCAACAGACCCATTACTGATTTAAGGTTTAGGTAACTTGAATCCTTTTTGAACAAATCCAATGAAGTGTGCACACCCATTGGAAATCCAAACAGATAGGGAAAGGTCAAGCTTGAATGCAGTTCCTGGGACCCTCCACCTGGGGATTTCCATTTCATATGAATTGATTCAGCTTGCTTCAAGATATTTTTTAGATCCAAAAGGATATGACCGGTGAGATTTAGACCTCCGGCAGATGAAGAAGGAGAAAAGGCTAATAATCCATCAAATACATTTGACGGGCGACCTATTGGACTTAAATATACCCAGGCCTTTTCATCAAAGAATCCGATTTCAGGTGCCTGATGATTGCTTAAGAATCCGCTACTTGAAATTCTTTCCTCAGCCCGTCGAATGCTGCCTTCACTATACTCAGCACCAGTTTTCAATCCTGTAACTTGCTGCAAAATCGCTGGAGACAACACTCTATCGGTTCGACAAATCAGGCTATCCAAATGGATATACTGACCTGGATCGACTTCAAGTGTTGCATTTAGTTTATGGTTGTCTGTTGTGACATCAATCAATTGTACCGTCACAAATGGATAGCCATGATTTTCAAACAATTCAACAACCCGATCAAAGAGGTTTTGAATTTGATGTCCAGATACGCGACTGTTTGTTTTTGGAAGCCACTTGGACTTGATCTCTGGCGCATCAACACTATCGACAACCTCCACGGCCAAAACTTCCCAGCTCAGCTTACTCAAGCTATCGACCTCCAATAGTTGCCCGATCGATGGCTGAAAAGGCATGCCAACGACTAAGCAAAAGCAGTATGTCAGGACCGAGATTCTGTTCAATGATCGTTTTACTTGTTCATAAAGCCTTGATCGGCTATAAGACTTAAGAATTTCTCAGAAAAGAGTTGGTTGTCGCTGCGTTTATATCTGTTATCGGTAAACACCTGTGCGAGTGTTTCCTTCTTATTCTCCTCAATTATTTGCCTGGTACTTTCAAGGGCTTCTAACTCAGAGTAGATGGCATCAATTTGTTCTGTGTGATAATCCTTATAAGATTCGTAATGAACAACTCCATCCAACGGTAGTCGAGATACTAATTCAGGATCTTCATCCGGGTAACCGAGAACAAGAGCAGCAACGGGTACTACCAACTTTGGTAATTTAAGTATTTCAACAAAGCGATCGGCCATCCAGGTCACCGTGCCCAGGTAACAAATGCCCAAATTCAGATCCTCTGCTGCAAGTGCGGCATTTTGGGCAGCCAGTAAGGCATCAATAGCTGCTGTAAAGAATGATAAGAAGTTGTCATACCCTGGATCTGCCCCTCTTGCCTCACACCAGTTAGTGAACCGGTTAAAATCAGCACAGAAAGTTAAGTGAACAGGAGCTTCTTTTACCATATCCTGTTTAAAATGGGCAGCCCAGAGGGCTTCTTTTTTCGATTCTTCCTGGGTTACCACTATGCTATATACCTGCATATTCCCAGTGGTTGATGCACGTGTGGCAGCTTTTAGAATTCTATCAAGCTTTTCAGCTTCTACAGGATTGGATTTGTATTTTCTTATCGATCTGTGATTCAGTATTGTATCCATTAAAGTATTTCGATTTAATACGGCACAAGTATACGAATATTGCATTTGACAGGAAATTAATGCTTGGATTTTTTCCATTGAAGGGCAAGCTTGTCATATATATCTGTAGACACCATTGTTCAACTAAATCAATTTCAACATGTACAAACGTTTTTACTTCATTACGTGTTTTCTTCTTATGATGCTAGGATCTTCCAGCCTGGCCCAAATTACACCCTCGGCCGGTCAACTGCTTATCACCGAATTCATGGCCAATCCCGCTGCCGTAAGTGATACGAAAGGTGAGTGGTTCGAAATCATGAACACTTCGAATGCCATAATAGAATTGAACGGTCTGATTATTGCCGACCAGGGAAGCAACGAACATAGCATTAAGCTTGACGATAGCTTTCCAATTTCACCTGGTGAAATAGTAGTTTTTGCTAGGAACAATGACTACACAGAGAACGGAGGAATACACCCGGACTACACCTATCAGAATTTCTCTTTAGGGAACGCCGAGGATGAAATAATCATTAAAAATACCGACGGAATAGTTATTGACCAACTAAACTATTTGAAAGACTGGGTGATAGAACCGGGATATTCAAACGAATTGAATCTCGACATAATGGACCATATTGAAAATGACAAACACTCGAATTGGCATCAGGCAATTGAAGTGTATGGTGCCGGTGATTTTGGCACACCTGGTTTAAGCAATTCGCAAGTCAGTTCGGTAATCACACATAAGCACATTAGATCGCTTGATATATACCCCAATCCAAGTGTTAACCTCTTCACCATCAGACTAGAATTACTTAGCCCAAAGGCCTTAAAAATCAATCTAATTAGTATTTTAGGGCAACGACTGCAGTTGGCGGAGTTCAACTCTATTCAGCATCTGGTTCTACCTGTTGAAACTCAACATATTCATCAGGGTTTATATTGGATTGAGCTAATAGCCGGAGAGGAGACGACCTTCAAGAAGGTGCTGATAACTGGTAATCAGTTGTGATCGTCTACTCCGTATACCATTTTCAAGCTGTGAAAAAGTGTGGGTAATATCTCTTGCATGTATTCCCGCACTGCCTTTACACTTCCTGGCAAGGCAAATACAAGTGTTTGATTGATTACGCCTGCAATGCTCCTTGAAACTAGTGCATTGGGTTTTTTCATCCCATATTTAACCCGGATCATCTCCATGATACCGGGGATATCTTTCTGTAAGTATTCCTTTATGACATCTGGTGTGAAGTCTTTTGGCCCCAGCCCCGTTCCGCCTGTTGTAAAAAGAAAAGTAATTTTATCCGATAGGGCCTGATCAATCATTGAACGAAGTTTGGTTGGATCATCAGGGATCAGTTTGAGGTCAATAGTTACTTCTTGACGATGTTGTTGGAAGAATGATTGGGTCAATTGAACAATTTCTGGCCCACTTCGATCCTCATATTCTCCTAGAAATGCTCTATCGCTCAATGTGATGACCTGGATTTTAAAAGGGTCGGGTAAACTCATTTTTTCTCCTTATGATCGAGTTTAACTTCAGAAATCACCATGCTCTTGTCCACTGCCTTACACATATCGTAGATGGTCAGTAAAGCCATCGAAACAGCCGTTAGTGCTTCCATCTCAACTCCAGTTTTACCTTGACATCTGACCTCGCTTACTACCTGAACACCATCATCCTGAACGTTCAGGTTCACTTCAACCTTGTTAATAATCAGGTTATGACAGAGAGGTATTAGTTCACAAGTTTTTTTTGCAGATTGGATCCCGGCTATTTGAGCAACTGTCAATACATCCCCTTTTCTGATCTCATTCTGTCGGACAAGCGTTATGGTTTCGGGTTGCAGTTGAATAAAACCGCTAGCCTGAGCCATTCGATGTTGGCTCTCTTTGTGTCCAACATCCACCATTTTAGCCCGGCCTTCATGATCAAGATGTGTCAATTCCATACTATTATCCTCCAATGGTAAAAAACTGTCCTTCGGGATTTTCCCCACCACAAGCTGGTTTATTAGAAATCGCCTGTAATAATGCTTCCTTAGCCCCCAATTCCCTTACCGAGTAAGCATGATTTGAGAACAAGCAGGGTTTAACCAATCCATTGCTGGGCAACCTCAACCTGTTGCAATTTACACAATTCCCACCATCACCACCTTCAACCGGTTCAAAATAACCGTTTTCGAGATCCATGAGATGAATGAAGCGTACAGCAAAACCATGTCTTTCACCAAATTCCTTAACCAACTGGGCATCAGGCTCTGATGAAGATTGAGTCACCACACAGTTGAGCTTAATTGGCAGTAATCCTGCATCCTCAGCTGCTTGAATCCCCTTGAAAACCTGGGCCAGATCACCGCCTCTTGTTATTTGAGCAAACTTATCAGGATCAAGTGTATCTAAGCTTATATTCACCCGCATTAACCCGACATCTTTCAGGGATTTTGCATACTGATCCAATAGAACTCCATTTGTGGTCATTGACAAGTCATTGATACCCTTGACGCCTGACAACATAGATACCAGCTCAACCAATCCTTTTCGAACCAGGGGTTCACCACCCGTAATTCGTACCTTATTCACGCCCAGGTCGACTGCCCTTTCGACAACATCAACAATTTCATTGAAACGAAGAATATCACGATGATGAAGGGCTTCTACCCCCTCGGCTGGCATACAATAAACACAGCGCAAATTGCAGCGATCAGTAACCGAGACACGTAAATAATTAATCTGTCTCTCAAATGGGTCTAACATGCACAAGTTCTCCCTCTTCTATACTGTACTTTCCAATATCAAAATGTATAAATCCCTGGGCCTTGTTCAAAGCAAAAATATGAGCTGATCCATGGTAATCGAGGCTTCTAACTTGACCCTTTGAAGATATCATTACCGGTATCCAGGCTTTGCGATCAGCCTTCTTTCTTTTGAATGCTTCACCTGCAGGAAGCACCCATTCAGCAGGCTGCCAATGACATCCCATTACTTGATACAGGTAAGGTTTTACTAGCAACTCCAGCTGAATAAATGACGAGACAGGATTGCCCGGCAAGGCGAAAACTGCTTGAGTCTCATTCACTGCAAAGGTGGTTGGCTTTCCTGGTTTGACTGCCAGCTTCTGGTACTGAATCGACAGATTTAGTTTTTCTAATACCGCTGGAACAAAATCATATTCTCCCATCGAAACACCGCCTGAGAGCAATAAAACGTCAGTCTTTGACAAAGCTGACTCCAACAAGCGGTAGGTTAGTTCCTCATCATCAATCGCAATTCCAAAATAGGTGGGATAAAATCCAATGGCTTGTAACTGGGCAATCATTTGCGAGGCATTTGAATTTCTAATTTGCGAGGGGCCCGGTTTCTGATTCGGTTCTACCAGTTCAGAGCCAGTTGCAACTATTCCAATCCGGGGTTGCCTGTACACAGGAACTTCTGCACATCCCACAGAAGCTAAAATAGGGATATGTCTTGCATTAATAAGCGTTCCGGCTTTTAACACCACATCACCCTTCTTTAGGTCCTCACCCAAATAACAAATATTAGGTCTGTGTGCTTTCCCAGTATAACTTATTTTTCCTGAATCATTTATCTGGGTCTCTTCCACCATAATGACGACATCAGCCCCTTCAGGAACCATGGCACCAGTCATAATCTGAGCACATTGTCCATTGCCGACCACCTTGCTTGGGAACTGTCCAGCCTGAATCACCTCAATAACCTCCATTGCACTGCTTAGATCAGCCTTTCGGCAAGCATATCCATCCATCGCACTTTTGTCAAATGGTGGCATATTTAAATCGGCAGTAACATCCTCAGCTAAAACTCGATTTAAGCTCTCACTGAGGGAAATCATCTCTGGGCCAATGACCTTTGCTTTTGAAAGAGTCAGTGCCAAGGCATCTTCAAATAACAGCATCCGGTAAATTTTGATGCAAATGTATGATTTTCGAATTTAAGAATGACAGCAAAAAAGTTGACTTTTTTTTCCACTCCGCCTCCTTTCTTGCATCTATATCAGTAAACACACAATAGTATTCATGAAAACTTTATTGTTATGAGAAAAAAACTATCTAAAACACAACCCATTCTTGCACTTTTTATAGCCGGCCTATGTCTAATCTGCTCTCCATTAAACCTGATTGCTACAGATGATGGCCAAAACAATCAAGAACTACCTGACGATTTCAGAGAAAAATTCAGAGCATCAAAAGAAAAGGTAGTTACCGGATACAGGATTGAGCAATTCGGGTGGGCCGGTGCTCCATTCTCCAGAATGGTTAAAGAATATGAATGGCAGGCATGTTGTGACTACACCGGCAATCCCATGGACGGATGTTCAGGTGTACCTAATTGTTCACGCAAATAAGCTAGACAATGAAAAC
>CAYUGX010000055.1:0-18753 GCA_964444375.1 uncultured Porphyromonadaceae bacterium
ACTGTTTTCCAGATTTCGTTCGCTGGCGATGGAATTATGAAATCGATCAGAAAGAGCCGAGTGGAAAGTCCGAAAGGTTCACAGGTGGTCATTCTGGTTTGGGAGCGAGGGATCGCAATACATTCCACAACCTTTGGTGGGGTGCTGAAGTGACCATTAATTCAGGCTTGGATGAAGATTATACGAAAATGCTCCTGTTCAATATGAACGTGTTCCAAGTCATTTTCAGAAACGCTTTCATCCGGTTGCCAGTGATGTTACCGGCTTTGCTAGATGTTATCTTCACAGAATGGCCCACTTGGAAGACTGAAGGCAAACCCATGCCAACATCCGGTGATCTCAAGAAAGATTATCGCACGACCTTCTTGAGAAGGGTGAACATCTTAGGTTCAACCGTTGTCTTCGATGCTCTGGATTATGATGAGCTTAAGATTCTGTTCAACACAATATTGGATGATATTGTAGCTAGCAAAAAAGAGTAAACTTCATTTCAAATTCGCTCTATCAATCTGTCAATCAGGTGCTCTATCCGCTCATCCCCAATCTTTGGATCTTTGCTACCTGGGTGAATATTTTCTTCGATGTCTAAATATGATAATTGAGAGTTATTGAAAAGTCTTTGAGCCTGATGTTTGACTAACCATTCTGGATACGGATGATGTGGATAATCTATCTTATTTTTCTTTCTCCATTCTTTATCAAGATACTGAGTTTGATAAGTCTTTGCAATCTGGCTTTTCGGATCTAATTTTGTTGATGCTTTACATTGGTTGTAATACGAGTTCAAGGATTTTGATACTGGACTAAGATTACGTATTGAATCTTTATATGGCCCCTGAAAGAGACTCTTGGCAATAATATGATCAATGGTTTCTTGATATTTACCATTACCCCATGGCGGTTTTCTAAACTTTATTTTATCTAAGTTCCATGTCTTTCGATTTCTTATCGTTGGCAATAAATATGCACTAAATATCCGCTTAGCACCATCGACCTTAATCTCATTTAATGCACTCTTTAACCAATCTCTGTCCAATGCATCGCGGATACTTTTCACTGATAAGCCTGGTATGTTCGCCGCCATGTGATCAATAAGCCATCCTTTGAACTTATTATGAATCCCACTCTTATTATAATTTGGATACCCCAATAAAATCTCTTTAGGATATTCGTTGATACGGAATAAGGTGCCAGCGAGATGATAACGATATAGGACAATTAAGAACATATGAAGCAATTCATCATCTGTTTGTTTTGGTAGAAATTTCTTAATGCTACTATTTTGTCTACTCTTATTCTTTAAAAATTCCTTATAATAATATGATAAAATAATTGCATAAGCAGTATTTGATAAATCTTGTATTTCATCAAAATATTCATTAGTTTGTGTTCTGTTGGACGATGATTCTCGAAGATAATTGATATTAAACTCTTTAACAAAATTCGCAAGATCAATTACATCTTGTTTATCGAATTGTCTTTTCCAGCTTGGGAATATTTGAGCTGGTTCTTTATCCATCACCTTCCTAATATTTTTAATAAAAGTCTTAAGGAACGACTTCCTTTCTTTTAGGAAAGCATCGGTTAATTCATTTTCTATATCTTTGATTTCTGTTGGATTCCAACCTACTTTTTCACCTTCCATAATAATTAAAGCCCTGACTATATCAAAATCATCGAGATCTACTCGGTTGACATTCATACCTATAAAAGTCGACATAACGTTTTGAATACTTCCCATCCCCTCCCAGTTATCTATAGCAAGTTTTTTTGAAAAACAATTTGAGATATTTTCAGAAAAGGATTTTGGATTGTCTCTTAACTGTCCTTCTACATATTTTATCACTGTTTTTTCATAGAACGATTTATATTGATCTTTAACTGCACTCCTATGATACGTAGATAATATTATGTGATTATGTTCTATTATTATCCTACTAAGGTCTTTGTGTAGATTACTACCGCCTAATTTACTTCTTAGATATACAAAACCAGGTCTATTATAATACGTATCCTTAGATCTATCTGCTAGATTCTTACAGCTACCTTTTGACAGGAGAACGTAATCTTTTAATGCAAAGAGTAATGCTGTAATCGTAGCAAAACGTTGTAAGCCATCTGCCAAATATTGAAATTTATTAATACATGGGTCGTTACAATTCTTTTTGTCATAATCTTTATCACTTAAATAGTTACAATTAGTAGATTTAAATAAATCATCGTTATTTGGATCAAAATCAAACTCCGCTAAAGTTATTGTACCATATACAGGAGTATCAGATTTTAATAGTTCATCGATTTGCGTCTTTTTCCACTCGATTCCCCTTTGAAATGGGGGAACTACAATAAAATAAATATTTGACTGTATAAACTTTGTACCGCCTGATGTTTTGATTTCATTCTTAATTCTCTTCGGTAATGGAACTGTACCATCAGATGGTTTAGTTATTGGTAATAATATTGAATTAATTGCATAATCCCAGTATGTAATCTCACTAGTGTGCCTTCGAAGTTGGGCCATATCGTTGAAGAGAGCACACCAATAATAAGGCTATTGGATTCTATCACATGAGTGTTAGTATTATTCCTGGACCTTACTCTTTCTTCGGCCAATCATCGAACCGGCAATCCCTGCACCATGATTGTGGTATCTTCTTCTGTTGGATCACTCGGAAGCCGAACAATCTTTCTAGCTCCTCAATGCCTTCAGCTTTCTTTCCGCATTGCGGGCATTCTGCATGGATTACATACGGCATTAGCTCACTCCCAGTTTCGTTTGTTTTGATGGTTGGGGCGAATAGTTCGCAACGACGAACTCACCCTTCTTTATCCTCCATTCTGCCCGAGCGCCTATTGACCATTGTGAGCCAAGGACGCCACGATAGTAATCGTCGACCTCGAACAGCTCCCTGATGTTCGAGTGCTCATCCTTCAAGAGCTCGAGGGTCGTGGAGTTGTTCATCAGCACCAAGGCGCCCCTATCGCACAGCTTCATGAAGAAGCGGGCGACCTTGTCCTGAGCCTCATCATTGAAGCCATTGGCTGAGTACATGGAGGCCTTGTTGGGGGCATGATAAGGTGGGTCGATATAGACGAAATCACCCTTGCGGGCTCTTCGAAGGATGTTGTTGTAATCGTGATTGAGCAGCTTGGCCTTCTGCAATGCCTCGCTGCATGCCAGTAACCTGTCGGTATCATAGAGCTCAGGTGGATTGCCTGTTGACGTCCGACCGAACGGAACGTTGAAACGGCCTTGTCTATCGACCCGATACAAGCCATCGAAACAGGTCCGATTGAGGTAGATAAGTCGGGCGGCCCTCTCGACATCCGATAAATCCTTGACATCGAGGGCGCGGACGTCGTAGAAATGATCCTTGTCGGTCTTGTGTGGCTCATGGACATCGATGGCCTTCATCAGGTCGTCCAGATTGTCCTTGACCTGGGTGTACATATTCATGAGCTCTTCGTTCGAATCGTTCAAGGTAGCCTTCGGTGGTGTAAGATAGAAGAAGACGGCCCCTCCACCAAGGAAGGGCTCGTAGTATCTCTTGTACTCTTTCGGGAAATAGGGCTCGAGCTGTGATAGCAACCTGCCTTTGCCACCGGCCCATTTCACGAAAGGTTTTGGTCTCACGCTCTCAGAACCCCCTCACCATATTTGGTCTTATCCATCCTGGATGCCGTCCTTGATGGTCTTCAAGAGCTGTTCGACCACACCAACGACGAGCGCGTTCCCCATACAGAAGTATCGCTGGTTCGGACGCATTCCGGTGTTGGTCCAATCATCGGGGAAGCCGTTCAGGCGCTCTACCTCGACGGCGGTCAATCTTCGATATCGTCCATCCTTGGCCTTGATGATATGCTTGAAACGTGATGGTGATTTGCCTCCCTCTGCTGTAAGGATGGTCCGCGATGGTGTGTCTGTGTTATCTGGGAAAGGGATTGCACCTTCCTTGTAGAAGTACTTGAAGCCAGTGCTCTTCACGGTACGCTCTTCGGCCTTGGAGCCTTTCAAGTACTTCCATTCCTCAAGCGCCTCATCAGGTACGTACACGCTCTCGTCCGAGGGCTTGTTCTCAAGGATCTCACCCAACGTCTTGAACGGGCCGTCATATTCGGGCTTGTATCGGCATGTTCGTACGGTACCGTCGACCTTCAATCCGGCATTCATGAACGGGCTGACCTTATGCTTCTGCCAGCTTTTGGATATGGCAAGGAGGCGCGGGTCGTTATCGGGTGAATCAGAGGATGCATCTTCGCAATCAACATCCATGTTCTCATCATCATCACCGAACTCGAACAATCCAGCTTGTCGCTCGTTGATATCCACTCGCTTCAGCTCTTGAGGAACAGCAGGGAACGCCTGAGCGAACAATCCATCCTCGCTCAACCATGCTTTTGGATTCTCACATGCCTTGAACATCTTCTCCCAGGCAGTATCATTACGCCACGCGAAGATGAATACTCTCCGTCTTTTTTGAGGGAACCCATAGTCGGCAGCATTGATGACCCGCCACTCGACCTTGTACTTGAGATTGTCAAGCGTAGCGAGCATGATGGCGAAATCCCGACCTCGTTGTGATGTCGGTGATTTCAACAATCTATCAACGTTCTCCAACAGGAGGTAGTCCGGTTGCTTCCTTTGAACTATCTTGGCTATCTCCCACCAAAGCACACCCTTGTGTCCCCGGATACCTTTGGCCCCGGTCGTTGCAACAGAATAATCCTGGCAGGGGAATCCCCCGAGCACGATATCATGGTCCGGGATATTCTGCGCTTTGTCATCCAGGACTACCGCAATGTCATCGTTGACGCAGGGTGTGTCCGGGAAGCGTTGCACGTAGCAATCGTAAGCGTGCTGGACCTTCTTGCCCGGCTCCCATTGGTTGGCCCAGATGACCTTCCAACCGCTGTTCTTGGCAGCCAGATGGAAGCCACCCACGCCTGCGAACAAATCGATAGCAGTATAGTCGGTCATAAGTAGGCTCCGAGGCTTGGTGGGACCTTAAGGATTGTGCGATGATGGCCTTGATAGCAGGTCGCTAGTGTCCTGTTGGTGATACCCTCAGATAGGATCGGCTATCCTCCACCAAAGTGCGTCCAGCGTCCAGAGATCGATGCCCAGGTCCTTGGCCAATCGTTTGAACAGCTTGTTCAGTATCTCGTACTTCTCGCCGAAGCTCTTCCCGTGAGCCTCGGCCGGATAGATGTCAAGGACCGAGAGCCCCCGCTCTGATACTCCGTTCCATACCCCATACTTGTCAGGATACGATATCAATAGGATGGGGGTGAGCACTGCCTTGCTCAATCTGGGGACGCGACCCGTTCCATGAGGGACCAGGGAATCCAACCGCTCCTTGATGGGTATCGTCTCATCAACGAGCTCCTTCAATGCATGCCTGAGCTCACCCATGTCCCTTGTGATCGGTGCAAGCCTGTCCAGGCTGGACCAGTGACAGTTGTTATCGAAGCTGAGGAACCCAATCATCGTACCATCGGTGAGCGAATCGATGTTGTCCTTAGCGAACACTCGCTGGTAGGTGGCCATCACATTTTCCTGGTTGGCCATGATATGTGATAGGTCTCCGTCCCGAGGGATCGAGCTATGGACCGTACGTAGCCTCTCCAACGCTTTCTGATATGTCGTTTCATCTATCATGTTACCTGCTCCATTTTTTGTTAGAATAAAGAATGAATATTTAAGCGGCGGCCGAGCCCGTGATGATGCCGGCCCGCACCTTGTACGAGAACTTGTTGTGTTGGCGTGAGCCCCGGACCTTGTGCTTGATCCTTTTTATCTGCTCGGCACAGAGGCAGCCGTCCTTGACCTTGACACAATGGTCGACGTCGCATCCTTCGAACTGTGTGGCCTTCTCTGGCACGACCACGCCGTCCTGGATGGGGACCGTCTTGCCTTTTTTGACCTGGTCGACCGGTATGGGCTTCCGGGTGAGGAGAGTGATGGTCCGGAACTGTAGCTGATGGGCCTTTGGCAAACCGCGTATCACTCGCTCACCTCCGCATGGTCAGGACTGGCAGTGACGTTTTGGGCTGCTGATGTGGGGAATGTCAGGATAGGATGGAGCATGGCTGTACACCTCAATAGTACAATGACATGCCAATACTTAAACCTTTCATTAGGCTAATAATTACCCTAACATAAGTTTGATGGTTGGTTTATGATTTGATAATGACTCGTTTCACGCTCATAGTTTAGCCAACCAATCCAATAACAACCAATACGATGGTCTAATTTGTGAAAAGATCCTCAAAACTTATCTTCTTTCGACTTCGCTTCTCTTTGGTTCTCACCAGCTCCTGCTCGAACTCGGCCGAAAGAATGTCCGGGTCAACAGTGCCCAAGAAGATGGTCCGGTCCTTCGTCCGAGTGATAAGATCGCCCTTTTGGGTATGGAACAATTTACCCCCGCCTTTCAATCCCATGAGATGCTGAGCAGCCTTCTGCAGCGTATCGTTTGTCAAATAGATACGGCCGAACTTGGATCTCTTGAAAGGTCGGCCATCGGCACCCACACCATACTGGGTGCCCACCAACCTCCCGCCATAATCATCACCTACCTCCAAACCGGTCACATCAAAATCTATGGGCGGACGATTATCAACGAACTCCTCCTTCACCGGTAACATCTCTATTGGCATCAGTTCCAGCTCTTCAGCTGTCCCATCATCCAGCGCTGGATGCCAGTGATAAAGCTCAATTGAGCTCTGGCCCAGCTCGTTCTGCCAATCGTATGCCCTGAACATGTTCTCATCGACCGTGTCCTTAACGAAGAACACGAATATCTCCGCCTTCTTCTCATGCCCTCCTTTCCGCAAGATCCGCCCGATGGTCTGGATCCGCTGGCGGATGGAGCTTGATGATACCCGTACGATGCCAAGCTCAGCAGCCGGCACATCGATTCCCTCCACCAAGGCCTTGACCGATAACATCACGTTGGCCGTATCATCACGATACCATTCCATTGCCCATTGGTTCCAATAGGGTTGTTGCTTTGAATGGTACATGACCGGTTTGAACTTCTGTTTGGTGAACCAAGAATCTAACATCAGGTCCACACCATACTCATAATCACCCATCGCCGCTTTAAGTACTCTACTCCTCTGCAATGGAGAGATAACGTCCTCCATTTGTTGGATACGCTCATGGAATATCATTATCTTCTTATTCGCTTCCAAACCGTTCTTTAGAAGATAATTATATAGAGTCTTCCGATTCACCGCATTGTAGATACAATCACGTCTCTCCCTAGTATTCTCAAAATACCTGAAAATAGCTGGATCTGGGTGGTCCTCGGTCTTCAAGATAATATTGAGCTTCTCGTCCAAGGACATCACGTCCAAAGAGTCCAAGCGATGCCCGTATCTCATCTGTATCTTTTCGATTGCTTTTCGAATGGCCTTTGTGAATTTGTCGTATTCCAACCGTTCCCTTGGTATCAGATCGACACCTACATACTTCACTGTGAACTCGCAAATCAACTTATCTCGTCTCGCGTCCGAATATGACATCTTGTAGAACTGGCCTCCCAGTGCAGAGACCACTGGGCTCAATTGGGAATCCATTTGCTGCTCATCCTTTTCATCACTGGGTGGTGTAGCGGATAAACCTAACTTCGCGGTTGTCCTACACTCGAAGACCTTGCGATATTTCTCACCACCATACCGATGGCATTCATCAGCTACTAATAGATGATGAATCTTTGCTCCAAACGTCTCGATGTCTTTCTTGAGTCTCTCGTCTTTAACCGCTGAATTGACAATGGATACAATCACAAGCTTACCAGCTGAGAAGGAATCTTGGAAAAAGTCTCCGCGTAATCCTATTTCATCTGAACCTAACCCAAGCATTTTCGAGAGCTCGGTCGCCCATTGATACATCAGAACCTTTGTCGGGACAATGATCGACACCCTGGAATCTGGATACCGTGAGAGATACTCACTAATCGCCATCAAGGCCATAATTGTCTTTCCAGAGGCTGTTACTGCTGATACGATACCTGTCATCGGTTTGATATCGCGTCCAGGTGAGCCTTTTAACCATATATCGACGGCCTTCTGTTGCCAATGATATGGTTTGAAATCCTGTGGGAGGGAAAAGGCACCATTATCGTGCTTGAGGTTGTTGAGAATGTTTCTATCGAACCTCCTCGAGCTACTGGCTTTCACAGCCAAGGCCAGCTCCTCGACCGTATCACATTCCTCACAAAAACGTTCAAGGGAAACGACCTCGATACCCTTCAGTTCATCATAGAGTGTTTTTTCTCTACCAATATTTAATTTTTCACAAAGATAGTATCGTAATCTTGTTCGATAATTATTGCTTGTGTGTAGTAAGGTTGTTCCTCTTTTCACATTGGCACCGGTGTATCGATTGATATTCTTCTTGTAGTAATCCTTTACCAGTTTCCCATTTACCTTTTGCATTTGTTTATTTAAATCACGTAGTAACCTTCTTTGTTTACCGACACCACAGGTATGCCAATACACATGATACTTTGCTATACTTTCGAGAAATCGCTTAGTGATAGCTGGATGCTTCGCCCCTAGAATACGAACGCTATGCTCAGAGATATGTCGAATCGATGTGTTGTGTAATCTGTTAATCATTGAAGTGTATTTGTTCAAATCTGGAGTTCTATTGTATCTGGCCTTCTTTTTAGTGACAATCAACTCCATAAACGTTAGCAACTTGATGAGCTCCCGTAATGTTCTTAAATTCCTATCATGGAAAAAATATCCATTGAGATGATCTTGCTCTCTGTCAAGCGATTCTTTAAGATCATTGAATGAAATCCCAGCATCAGAATAATCTGGTATTCTCCCTAAAACATCTAAGATTACGTCAATTGCATATTGATCAACACCTTCTCTAGAGAACGCATAGAATAAAGAGTTTGTCACTAGACCAGAAAAACCATCATCTAGTTGACCATCAATATAGTTTCGAGTGTGCTCTGGAATTGATATTACAACTGTTTTTTCTGCCTTTTCTTTATCAAGGAATCCATATGATATTAGGTTATTAATTATCCCATCTACATAAGTGCTATCATACTGTAACCCTTCTTGATAATCCTTGAGAACGTTATTCTGGACACGTTCGATATAATCCGCGCGTGGAAGGCCGTCCTGGGCCTGCTCGAGGAACCGTCGATAGTAATCCTCATCCTTGGGCATCGGATTGAATCGGGACGGGAATGCCTTCGACATTTTGGACCACCGGTGTTCTGTACGTCACCTCTTCCCTTTCATCCGCTTCCAATACTTCGAGCGATACTGGTCCCCATCATCGTAATCCTCGCCTCCTGCGCCTAACAGGTTCGTGACCTTGCTAGTGAAGTGGGTCCGCGGTGGTGTGCCGATATCAAAATCTGAGATGGTCCCAAGATAGATAGGATAGGTCTTGGTTGCCTGTAACCTATCGTAAGTGGCTTGAAGGAGGGTATCGTTCTGTTGTAATGCTTTCCTATCCTTGGTCAGCTTCTGTGATATCGCATTGTTCCATAGTTGAGATACCTGTTCGATCGGCAGGTTCATCCAGATATGACCGGTCTCGGTGACGTACAACCGACCACACCTAGGTCGTATCTCACGAAGTTTCCCACAAAGTAGTGGATAACGTTGGATGGTCCTGAAGTACATTCCGCGGAACGACCAATAGAGGAAATCCTTGTTCCCATGTCGCCTCCAGACCGAGAACTCCTCACCATGCTTGAACTGGAGGCCCGGCCATAGATGACCGGTTGTCAGGTTGGATGGGTCCAGATCGAAGCCAGGGAAGTCCAGGACACCTTGAAGCTTGCCAAGATACACAGGACGCCATTTGTTCCCTTCCTTGCGTTTTGTGATTATCTCACTGTGAGGGGTGATACGAATACTACCTTTGGTATCCTTCTTGTGATCTCTCATCGCATCGATCAATCCAGAAATACCGTTGGAACTGGTATAGACTATATCTGTCCAGGTCCAACATAGTTGCGGCTTCTGGTCCACTGTCTTCACAGTGTATCTTGAACCACGGAATGGCAATGGCCAGTTATCACCGGGTGACAATGTGACCATCCGACCATCCATTGCTGGAACGGTTACTTGCTCATGACTTATTTTAGCACGCATCAATCATCCCCTCTTTCCTCAAAGAAATCCTCTGGATCATCATCAAAGACATCTACCAAAGATGGCTCATGGACCGGACCTGAACTGAACGCATCTAAGAAACTGAGCATCTTCGCCTTGTCGTCACCTGATAATGGCCTTGAATAATCCTTTGGTGGTCTCAATCTGATGTCTGGACGCCACTCACCGATGTATATCGGTAGCATATCGGTCCGTCCCACCTTTGCAGCAATTAGCTGTTGTTGGATCGCGTTCAATTTCTCCCATTGCCTTTTGACATTCTCTCTTAATGGTTGTTTATGTATTAGCGTGATAACATGCCCGTTCTCGGTGATACGGAACGAGCCTCCCATGTTCTTGACCATGTTCAGGTTCTGTCTGATTGACACAGGTAATTCGTTCGTGATGTATTGTCTGGGGCCATCAGGATTCTTCCACCAGATATCATTACCAAGGAACGTATACCGAGCACCGTCGTAAAAGCTTGGCCAAAGATCCTGTGGTTTGCAATCCTTGGGTCGAGGGTCGACCTCAGAGAACTCGAACGGTGTATCGAGCTTACAGACATACCTCGGTTGCCAGTCACCGTTCTTCTCTGGGGTCTTGGTGATGACGTCCCCCAGCTCAGTGACACGGAAGGAGCCACAAAGGGGCTTTACCTGCTTCAGCTTCGGCAGTATTCTCTCATGCCCTTTGATCACCTTCAAGGTCAGACCCGCCTGGCCTTCCTCCTTGGTCGGGTACCAGTAGACTTCGTTCTTGTCGTTGAAATGATAGCGCGTTCCACGGTAGTGGGCCCCATCATCATTATTGAGGTCCCACTTGTCGTTGAGTGCGTAGTGCATTGGTATCGGACTAGTATAGGATAGGCTAATATATAAGCTTTGTTACTGTATTTGTTAGCCTATTATTCATCAAGCTCTATACTGCGAGTGGGAAACTTACGATATTCCTCTGCCACATCCGGGTTCTCATCGAACCATTTGCATAGTTGCCTGTGGATGATAGGATACATGGGATGATGGCGCTTGGGTCCAGTGCCATATGGATTACGGAATGGACCGTTCAACAGACCTAGATGCTTTGCCGCTATCGTTAGGCGGGACTTTGATGTTCGTAGCAATGTGTCCCATTTCTCTTTATCATCTATCAGGTCGGGATCCAACTGTCGGTCATCGGGTGTTTCGAGGCGAGCGACCTGAAGCTCATGGGTAGTTGGGTTGGCAGTTGTATCATAATATGCGACCATCAGCGATATCAGCTTGCCCACACCTTCCTTATCACCCTTCTCTGCTCGATGAAGAAGGCCTTTCATCAACTTGCTCACTGCATTGGGCCATGAGTTACATACTAGGCATGATGAATCAATATCGGTCTTATGCACTGGATTCTTCGGACTGCTCTTCAATTTGCATCTTTCACAAATGATCGAACCGTCCGTGTTGCCTTTCAATAACACGAAGTTTATTGGAATCTTGGCATACATGTCCGAGGAGGGATCCTTGTCAATGTTATTGAACCGTGGAAGGTCTTTCTTACCCTCTGCCATCTGGATAATGTCGTTCTCGTCCTCCTGTTCAGTTAAGCGCTGGACTAGCTTTGATAGGACATCGGTCGGCTTGACACCTTTGCTCAAGAGACGGTGGACCAGGTCCTCGGTGACGCTTATCTGGATCTTGTAGATCTCGTCACCTACGCTGTCTTTTATACTCATAAATATCCTAACGAGTCAGGGGTTAAATATCTTTGGGTGATCTTGATATCACGCTGCTAAAATAAATCAAAGTCATTGGTTTATGAGCACACAGATTTCCTAAGGACATGAAGATATTGAATTATTCCATGAGATTAACCGTGTATGGTTCATTTAGATTCTATTTGCATATAATAATTTGAGGATATTATTTTATGAACTCACCACGGTACCAAATCAGGTAGTATTCTATCTCAACTCTAAATTCTGGATTTATGAAAATATTCCGATTATCCCTTACTATCCAACCGTCCTTTTTATTGCTAATCGAGTTAATATGATACTCCACATTGTAATCAGTTCCTTCTGGTAGGTATTCACGACTTAGATCCTCTATCGTATACCCTGGATAGTATTGTTTCCTTGAATGGAGAATTCTCACGATTTCATACTCGTTGCGAGTCAATTCCTTTCTTGTATTTTTTGGTTCTTTATGTATTTTTGTCTCTTTTATATGCCTTTTTCGGCCATGCTTATCAATACTCCGTCTTCCATAGCGATCTTTGACCTTTTTATCTGTGTGACTAAGAATTTTACCTTTCGGGCTCCGTCGGTTAGCATTTTCGTGTCCACCTGTTCGGGACACTTCTAACCTCCAAGTTTATGTCTCCATCTCCATCGGAGTGAAAATTGACTCCTTCGATCTCGGAGGTATTTCGCCAAACACTCTTTGCCAATTTTCGATGTACTTATTCAATTGCAAAGATAGTTCCACCGCCGCGGTTGGTGTTAATATCGCCATGGAATCACTCACAATGGCCTCAGCGTCTGGGCTTATTTGTAGTTTTTCATTAGCAAATACTATTCTAAAATCATACTCTGTCATCTGAACTAATGCACGAGTTGCATAAGTTTTTGAGAATGATTGTGATTGCACAAGACTGAGTTTTACTGGCTGTGTAGCATGCATTCTTTTCATGTGGTTTTCTACATTTTTCAAATACTTCCCACATTCTGGACATTCACCTTCGGACATGTGTATTACCTCATCCAGCAGCTATGCTACATACTCTCTTCGCACTGATGCACTCAGCAATAATCTCTGAACTGGCAAATTCTTGTAAGTCCATTGGTTCTTGAACCTTATGGAGAGATCTTTCTCCAAGTGCATAAATATCTGGATGTTCAAATTTGAGAATTGCATCACCTAATCTGTCCATAAATTCCTCATAGACTGAGATAATTGGATGGTCTCTATTTAGCTTATATGGTCCACGTCTTCCATGGCGGATAAGAATTTTCTTACTCTCAAAATCCTGAATGTGCTTTCGTACAGTATCGCGAGAAATACCTAAGAACTCATGAATGGTCGTTTGACTGAAGGCGTGGAATGGACGTTCTAGGAAGAACCCAAGGATCTCTAGGTTGTGAGATTCACCCATGGCTTGGACTAAGATATTTGGCTGCATATTCTAACTTCCGTGTGTAGGTATTCTCGTCATTGGATTTCGGTTGCATGCTCTTATTGACTAAAAAGTCGTCAAGTATATAAACATTCTGCCTGATTAATACATATTGACAATCATTTGTAAAGACTCTTTGGCTTCGCCTCCAAATGATGAAATCTCTCAATTACTACAAGCTCTCGGCCAATCTTTGACACTGAGGGCAACAAATGAAATGACTCCAACTTCATGTCCGAAATATTCTAGATACCTTTCTGAATGAAGACGCTGATTACAGGTGGATATTACTAATACATCATCTTGAGAAGTAACTTTTCATCCTTCTAATTATCAGTTTGTACAGTGGAACATCATATTCCTGAAGCTTCGCTTCCAGGAGCTCTTTTTGATCTAATTCCTTCTTCATATCCTCGAAGTGAAGCCATTCGGTCCGCTCCAATCTATCCTGGCTATCTTTCACCTTTTGCTCCAGGTCTGCGATACGATCCTCATAATCTTTCTTGTCCAACGACCACTTGTTCTCCAGCCTCGCTCTCTCCTTCTTCGAACTGTCTATCTGCTCCTTTATCTTCCTCTGCTCGTCAGCACGAATGAGAGGTTCCAGGTTGATATCACGATGCTCGAGCTTATAATTCCACCGATAGCCTCCATGACCTCCCAGGCTCAAACCCCTCGCGAACCCTTGCATTATCTGTTCTACCTCGCCCATCTCACAACCAAGGACGCATACCTCATGCTGCTGTGTATCACAATATATTCGATTGTAATCAAGATGGTGCTGCTTCTGGAGGTGGTCCTTGATCTTGAACACATCACCGACACCCTTGGATTGCTTTATCTTGACCACTACAGCCTTTTCGACCAAGGAAGAGCGATGATTCAGAGACCGTTGTTTCATTGTTACCTCCATGTTCCCCATCCAAACCTGCGTCCCAGTGGTTCTGATGGTTCAAAGGTGTTATATGCCATATAATCTATAGCCTTTTCGCTCCGACCCATTATGACCTTTGAATCTCAGTCCTGAAATTCATTTGAAGCTAATGGGTATGTGAACAACCGTAGACATGAACAGCAACCAATCTCTTGATCTAGCAATCCGATTTCATATATCTGGTAATGAACATCTAGCCTGTGGCTTTTCGGGCTTAGGAACGTGAATGTGGCACTGTGCTTTGGTGGGAGGGGTGTTGATGCAAATAGTGGCTACTAAGTATGACATGTCTGACATTTGTGACAAAGTATGCGAAGGTTTAAATAGTGTAACCATATGAACTAGTATGCCCCGGAAGACCGAGCCAACCAAACCAAAACCCACAGCGCCCCCCCCCGATATGGACGAGGACGAAGTTGAACAGATCGATGTACTAGTGTCCAAGAAGGATATTCAGGGATTGGGCCGACGATATCCCGATGCTTCAATATTAACTCGCCAGAAAATTATCGATTCTTTGTTCGAGATCAACACAATTGCTTCTATTGTTGCAATCATCTCGATATTGAGCAATAACCACAATATTGGTGTACAGAGAATAATGAGAGATTCACTCGAGTCATTGTTTTTGTCCTGCTGCATCGGAGATTATTTTATTGAGAAGCTCCTTCCGAAAGGCCATGACATTAAACCATTATTACTCGACATTTGGGAGAATGATGAAACTGATGAAAAATCACGCGAATTGATTGAAAAGATCTTCGCGTTTTGTGAAATTCCCGATGATTCAATATTAAAATGTATAACCCCATAGGTAGTGATAACGTGACAGAATCGAACGAAAAGAAACAGAGTAATAACGATGAAATGGATAGGCTAACCATCCGATTGAAGAAAAAAGATAAAAAAGAAATGCAACGTAGAAAGGACGTTAACTGGCCTGAGAAGCTCAGAGGAACAATATCAAAGGAAACAAAAAAAGATAAAATTGTTAGTGAAGTGACCAATATTGTCCAAATTAATAAAGATGATATGCCATTGATGAGAACATTCTATCTGTATTCTGTTATTTATGAACAAATGTACCGTCCACTAAGTAAGAACATGGAGGTGATGTTCGAAGAAAAGGGGAAAGAAATCGAGCAAAAAATGCTCAACATGTTTGAGAATATTGGTATCACAGACCGTAGTGACAGAACAGATAATGATGTATGCTTCTATGATGTTTTACTACAATCTCTGTTCGATGAACATATTATCGAAAAAATTGAGGACCATATCTCTGCAAACTTGAAAGAGCATGAAAACATTGATGAACTGGCTGGGGCCCTATGGTATCTTGAACCTTATTTACGACATGATACTGATTTACCATACACCGTTTTTCAAGACAGACATTTGGAGATATTATTCTCCCACGTAGTAGATGACCCTGGTAAAATCATTCATGAGTTAAATTCATTGGGAATAATTTATTATGACTATACAAACACTAATGCATATAATCATAAAAATTACAAGATTCCAATCTACTCATATAAGCTAATTAAGCATATCCGTGAATATCCTTATCACTATTCGAATTTTATATATACTGGAGAGTCGATAGATAAGATTAGGGAATTATTGAAAGAACCTCGATATCGTAATTTCATTAAGAACTTTAAAAGTTATGACACTGTGATTACAATTGAAGAAAGCGAAATTCTTAAGGATAGCTTCAATTTTAATAATCAGCCTTTTAACTTTGATAATGTTTTGAATGATCTGGTTCGATGTGAATTACTGACTTGTACTTATTGGGCAGGGAGGAGCAGGGCTGGTAGGCGAAGTTCACGAGCCCCAGAGACCCGGTATAAACTTTCAGAAGAAGGCAAGGGTTTACTATCAAATGTTCTTATTGAAACAATTGTCAAAAACGCAGAGAATAAAGGTGAACTTGAGTATCTTGTTGAAGAATTCGAGAAAAAGATAAATAAAAAAAATCTAAAAAGTCCGTCTTAAGTACCAACTGGTCTTTCATGCCATAGGGATGCCTGAGCTTGACAGCTGTAGCAAAGAAGGTAGCCATCGCCCTCGATCCCTACTTCGAGAACATCACCACGACGGATGATTACGTCTCTACCGTCTCGAGACTTTGGGATCAATGCATCGAGGATAAAAAGCTGCGACGCAAGCCTTAGCATGCCCAAGTCAAGGATGTCTCCTTCCGCTTGTTCGAGAGGTTCCATTCAGATATATCCATCCTGGACGAGGCCATGTGGAATCTAGCAGAGGAGCGCACCCGCAAGCTTCTGAAGCTTGCTCCAAAGAGGGATTTCCTCAACATCTGGCAGAAGAACGTCCACCACACCATTCGGAACATGGTCCTTGGTGGAAGAGGCCATTTTCCATTGGCCATCGATTCGTTCGATGAGCTGGAAAAGGTCATCAAGAGTTGGCAGGCTCTTGGATTATCTGTCAGGCCCGGTGGAGTGTTATCATCGATCATCAAGCATCTACGGAGGAACAAGAAGAATCCCGACAAGCACATCGGCATCTACGCAAGGGTCGCGGAGATACTGGGCCCATACGCCTTTCGTGATCCTCAATTGAGGAGGTTCATAGCTTTCGATGAGAGCTATTGGTTGGACAAGTATGATAAGCAAACTCTCCGAGCAGAGATAATCAAGCGAGCGAATCGTGAACGTCGATTGGTCGATGGGTGGCATACACGCGACCACAGATTGGCGAGGTTGCTGAAGAGTTACTACAAGTTCACCTGTATTGCATGTGGAAGGAATGAGAGCAAGGACCTGCTGATACAGGTCAGTCATAAGATCCATTTGAATCTCGGGTTCGTAAACGGTGGTATAGATAATCCGATCAACATGGAGACGCTTTGCGAGGAATGTCATGAGCGTTACGAGGCTCAGTTCGAACGCGAGTATGGCTCGATAGATGAGAGCGAACGGCCGCTGTGGCTCAGGAAAAAACAGCATATCATGCTAGAGAACAGTGAATGGTCAGGCTTAGTGGATGTCCCGGATTGGTGGGGTACAGAGTTCAAAAAGAACGATAGTGGTAATCGTCCATCTGGTTCAAGAAAGAAGCAGAGGTTCCTCATTTTCTGTGTCGATTGCAAAAACAGATATCGTAGGCCTTTAGTGCACTGTCCAAGATGCGGGGGCATGATGCAAAGATACGTTAGTAAGGTAAAGAGAAGAAAGTGATTATTAATCTTACGATATCTGCCTATCATCTTCTATGTAACCACAACACGATAGATTGCGATAAATGAACAGTGTTTTTTCACTTATGATATGTACCGACTTATCTTTTCTTTCACTGCTTCCTTATGCTCATCAGGTAGCTCTTTGCCACCCTCCCAGATATCAGATATTAAGCTACACATGAAATCAAAATCCTTGTTGAATGCGAGCTCTATTGTGGTCCATTCCTGACCTTCAGGTATTACATCACGTCGCATCTTATCTAGTCCGATATCGATGACCACATTTACATAATGGTCGAAATCCTGTTCTTCATTTATTATCTGGTCATAGATCTTCTTAAATGATTCAAGTCTTTTGCGATTTTCCTCATCGATCTTTAACGTTCGAGACATCCTATCTACCTCACTTAGATCTGGTTCTATGATAATTATTCCTCCGCCACTAGAACTTTATTATTCCTCCGCTTCATTTTCAGGAACTCTTCTGTTGGTAGTCTAGCAACAGATCTCTCATCCTTATCATCCTTATCATCCTCGTCATCCGGTTCCTCCGGTTTTTCTACTTCAACCGCTAGTTTGGCCAGTGGTATCGGGACCTTTCGGTCGGTCGATGTGGGAGTGTCGTCCATAGCCGTGGCCGGCTCCTGGGGTTCGATCGATGCCGGTGGCTTATAACCCGTGTTGGGAGCTGCAACGAGGATGGTAGGATCAACGACCGGCCGTTCCAGGACTTCTGGCTCTTCCACATCAACCAACTCTTCAGGCTCTGGTATCGAGGGTAGCTCCGAGCCGATTTTCCGTTCGCGGAAATCCCGTACAGCTTGCCGGATGAGCTCACTGCGGCTATTGAATCCATGGAGCTTGTAATTGGCCTCGACCCAGTCGACGAGGGCCTTGTTCATGCGGAATTGTACGGCGACACTATGGTGAGCAGTCAATTGTATACCGCCTGTAGTACAGGTGATGTAATAATAAAATATAAATGTATTGATAATGGTATACAATAGCGGGTGGAGGGGCAGAACCGAGCAAAATCATCGTTTCGACAATAATCATCACAGTCATGATGATTCTTCGAGAATCCAGCCCCCTGCCCAGATAAACAGGTTTATTTTCACATGCTGATTGCTGATCATTGACCCTGCTATCGTCGTGAACATCCGTTTAAAACAGTAGGTGAT
The DNA here is from genome assembly GCA_964444375.1 of uncultured Porphyromonadaceae bacterium. GTDB lineage: Bacteria > Bacteroidota > Bacteroidia > Bacteroidales > UBA12481 > JABHCC01. The sequence continues at coordinate 18,623 of CAYUGX010000055.1, forward strand.
GAGTGAAAGAAAATTAAAATAATCATACAATGACGTCACAACAATAATATCAAAATAATCAGGGGTCAATAAACCGGAGGTTTATTGGCTCGAAACTGCAATTTCGACAGTCACGACCGCTACCGCGCCTA
>CAYUGX010000056.1:0-18474 GCA_964444375.1 uncultured Porphyromonadaceae bacterium
TGAAGCTACGCATCACAAGAATCTCATCATCTTGATCGGGCAAATCATTTGACGTGATCCGGATTCTTGTCATCAGTGAATCCAGGGATTCTGTCTTTTGCTGATTATCCACCTCATACATCAGCTCATAGCTTGGAGAAAGCTTGAGGATATTCCCACAGCTTTCACAGCCGATTTCGTTGAGATCAATGGGCTGCAAAGAATCAAATTGCTGACAATGAGGACAACGATAAATTACTTTATCAATACCTTCTGTTAAATTTTTACTACGGCATGCATAGGTTGGGTTATCCAAATCGTTTGGATTGACCAACTCTTTCAGCCAGGCATTCAACTGGGTGTTGTCGTATTCCGGATCCAATTTGATTGCCTTACCAAACTCCAGTTCGACCCGCCCTTTGCGCATGGATCTGGCCCAGCGGGGCCAACTGTTGTAGGCACCTTTGACTTTAACCGGCAAAATAGGAATATCCCTGAATTTCTTGAAAAGGTGCAGGCTCTCAGGTTTAAAATCCTGAACTGAACCGGTCCAATGACGTTCCCCTTCGGCAAATACACCAATCACCGCTTTGGCTTGAACTAGTTTGATCACCTTCCGGATGGAGACGGGGTCGGAACGATACCGTTTGCGCGGGACAGCAAAGGCCTTATTCATGATCCATCTCATCGCATTACTGCCATATACTGAGCTGGTTGAAATGAAACTGATCGCAAAAGGCAGGGCATTGGCTATGAAAAAAGGATCAAGGTAATTCCGGTGGTTGGCCACTACGAAAAATGGCGAATGAGTTGGCAGGTTTTCTCGTCTTGTGATCCGGTAGCCATATTTTAGCTTGAAAAATGGGATGATAATCAAACGTAATACAAAGGGGAGTCGGGGAATGATTATCCCGGTCCTGATGCGATGTTCGTGGTATTGACCACTGAAGCGCTTCATCAATTTCCTTTCTTCGAAAACCAGATAAACTCCAACACCCAGTATGAGAATGGGTGTGGCAATCATCAACCATGATTTTTGCTGAACGACTAAAGACACTCCAAGGAAAGTCAACACATAAAAAAGATAGATTGGGTGTCGCCACATAGCAAACAGCCCTCTGCTAATCAAAGTGGTGGGAGGTGTTGCTGAAACCGGCCATTTACCACTGAATCGTTTGAATTGATAAACAGACTTGATTAATCCATAGGCGCCAAGCAGTATACTGATCCAACCACTCCAAAAGAGAAATCCACTTTCAATATGAGGTGTTTCAAATCCAGATTGAGTGAAAATGCCTAAACACACCAATACCGCTGGAAGCAATATCCAGTAGACTGGGATATAAAGCAATAGCCATTTCCACTCAGACATGGTTCAGCGATGAGGTTGCCTATAAAGGTACGATATTGAGCCGACAAAACCTGTCGAGACCAGCATCATAAAAGTGAAGGGGAGTAGCCTGCTACTCCCCTTCAAGATAATTACGTAATAAAATACGTAATAAATTATATAATTACTGTTTGCGGTTATTTTCTGATCACGCTGCCACCGCTTGATTCTTTCTTTTCTACCTTGGGATCGCCATAGTACATAACATCGCCTGAACTGGAGGCTTTGGCGTAAAGTTTATCAGTTACCGTAACATGGACATCTCCAGAACTGCTAGCTTTGGCTTTGGCTTCGCTAACTGTGAGGCCTTTGGCCTTAATATCACCAGAGCTGCTTGCACTGGCATCGATAAAATTGGCTTTTCCGGCCAACATTATGTCACCTGAACTGCTGGCTGAGGCTTTAATCATATTGGCTTTGACCTTAAGTTTGATATCCCCGGCACTGCTGGCCTTAATTTCTAACTCATCAGATTCAATTGCCGTTTCTCCAATAATATCACCAGCACTGGATGCAGATAGCTTGTTGATGGTCTTCGTGGTCACATAAACTTTCATTCCCTTACTGCCCTTGATATTCACTTTTGTATACACATGCAATACACCCTCTTTGACCTCGGTCTTAATGTGCTCGTGCAAATTCTCTTCGGCTTCAACTGCCATGTACTTATCATTACCCTGGGTGAGTAGAACATCAATACCAGTACTGGTCTTAATACCCTCAATCTTGCCCAGCTTTCTTTCCTTTTTAACGACTGGCCCATCAGCTTTTACGGTTTTATTCTTTTGTTCTGCAGAAACATTAAGACTTACTGCAGCTACGATCAGAAGTACTACTAACTTTTTCATTCGAGTTGGTTTTAACATTTTTTAATAAGACGCAGGGTTTTCGGAATTGTGACAAAGAATGTGAAAAAAATTACCTTTAATGCTCAAATTCCGTCATCATGAAGAAAATCAATACCTTAATCACTGCACTATTTCTATTCTCCCTGGGATCTATGGCCTCAGAACCTCATTTCATGACCCATCCAGCACTCTCACCCGATGCACAATCGATGGTATTCAGTTTCGAAGGGGACCTGTGGGAAGCCGATTTGAAAAGCGGATTGGCCACCCGGCTCACGGCCATGCAAGGCTATGAAACGGGCGCCAAATACTCACCCGATGGCCGTTGGATTGCTTTCACTGCACGGCCCTATGGCAATGCTGATGTATTTATCATGCCGGCCGGTGGTGGAGAAATAAAGCCATTAACCCATAATGCTGCTCAGGATGAAATGGAAAATTGGAGCTGGGACAGCAAGACTATCTACTTCAGGTCTACGCGCTTTAACAGCTCAAGCGTTTACACACTTCCAATGGAAGGCGGTAATCCCAAACGCTTGTTTGATCACTACTTCAATGTGATCCACAATGTTGCGATCCACCCTCAAACCCAGGAGATCTTTTTCAATGATACCTGGGAAAGTCTGCGGATGACATCCCGCAAAAGATACAAAGGTCAGTACGATCCTGATATTCAATCCTATCATCCCGAAACCGAAGAACACAAGGTATACACCAGCTGGGACGGTAAAGACATGTGGGCCACCATCGATAAAAATGGCCGTGTATATTTTGTCTCGGATAAACACAATGGACAATACAATCTATATCAGTTGGGACAGGGGGAATCCACACTGTTAACGAGGTTTAAAACCTCTATTAGTCGCCCGGAGGTGAGTGCCAACGGTGAACTTGTGGTCTTTGAAAAAGACTACCAACTGTTTCTTTATCATACCCAAACACAAAAAACCACGAAGATCAAGCTGACGCTTAACAAACATAACATCCTGCAGAAAGAAAAATCCTATACTATCAGTGGTAAGATCTCCAATTTTGCTGTATCACCAGATAATAAGAAGTTGGCCTTTGTGTCAAGGGGTGACCTCTTTGTTTCTGATATAAAGGGAAAATTCATCAAGAAAATTGTGCGTCCAAAACCATTTGAGCGGGTTCATGAGGTAGCCTGGCTCAAGGATAATCAAACGCTTTTGCTAAACCAAACCTGGGATGGATATACGAACTGGTTCACCCTGTCTGCTGATGGCACCGGTGCTATCCGGCAGGTGACTAAAGATAAACGGAATAACCGTGCTCTTGTCATGAACCCGGATCGAACTCAGGCAGTCTATCTGAGTGGCCGTGATGAACTGCGTTTACTCGACCTTGAAAGTATGGAATCGAGTCTTTTGGTACAGGATGAATTCTGGGGTCTCCAGAGTGGAGCCCCTGACTTTTCGGCCGATGGTAAGTGGCTGACCTATACAGCAAAACGAGATTTTGAAGACGATGTTTTTGTGATTAACCTATCAGATAAGAAGCCAATGAATCTCACCCGCAGTGGGGTATCTGAGTCGAGTCCGGCCTGGAGCCAGGATGGCAAATACATTTACCTGGTAACCAACAGGCTCAGACCATCCTATCCCAGGGGAGCGGGTGATGTGCATTTATTTAAAATGGCACTGGACTTTTATGATGGGGACTTCCGTTTGGAGGAGTTTGATAAGCTTTTCCTTACCGATACCACGAAGAAAAAGAAAGATACTATTCTGAATATCAAGGTTAATCCCGACCGGATCTGGGAAAGAATGCAACAAATTGGCCCACGCTTTGGCTCACAAGGAGGTGCCACAGTACTGAAAAATGGAAGCAGTGAAACTTTGCTGTTTTCATCGAACCACGACAAAGGCACTTCAGCTCTGTGGAAAACGGTAATTAGTCCTTTCGAAAAAACCAAAACTGAGAAGATCAACGGGGTATCAGGCAGAGCTGCTCTTGAGGTAATTGGAGATAAGGTGTACGCCTTGTCTGGTGGTAATATCTACACCCTGAATTTGGCTGGAAATAAGGCGACCAAGATCAATCTGAGTATAAATTTCACGCGCAACCTACAGGAAGAGTTTGAGCAAATGTTTGCCCAAACCTGGGCCAATATTGAAGAGAATTTCTACCACGAAGAGCTGCACGGTGAAGATTGGGAACAATACAGAACCTATTATGAGCCATTCCTGCCTTTTCTCAATAACCGGGCTGATCTGCGCCTGTTGCTCAACGATATGCTGGGGGAAATGAATTCTTCACATATGGGCTTTAACTCAAGCGGTACTGAAGAAAGTAGTCAGCTGCGCTATGTCACACTTGAACCTGGTCTGCAATTCAAAGAAGACGAACCCTTTGTTGTAGAGCGCGTTATCCCCAGGAGTGCAGCCGATAAAAGCGGGATTGACATCCAAGCTGGCGACCAGCTGATAGCTGTCGATGGCCTGGCCATTGACGAGGATTTGCCAAGAGATTATTACTTCTATAAACCCGCAAGAATACCAGAGATGACTTTGACTCTCAAGCGGGGTGATACGGAGAAGATAATTCGCATTCAGCCTGGGACCTCTATAAGCCGGCTGTTCTATGAGGAATGGACCGACCAGAACAGGCATCGTGTGAAGGCCTTGAGTAATGATAAGATTGCCTATGCCCATATGAAGAATATGGGGACTGGGGAATTGAATAATTTCATCATGACCTTGACTCGTGAGCTGAAGGATAAAGAAGGATTGATCCTGGATTTACGCTACAATACCGGTGGTAATGTACATGATGATGTGCTGCGTTTTCTACAGCAGCGCACTTATTTACAATGGAAATCCCGGGGTGGTGTTTTATCAAATCAATCAAACTTTGCTCCTGCTGATGTGCCCATTGTATTACTCATAAATGAGCAATCATTAAGTGATGCTGAGATGACAGCTGCAGGTTTTAAAGAATTGGGGCTAGGTACCATTATTGGCACCGAAACCTATCGATGGATTATTTTTACCTCGGGTATGGGATTGGTTGATGGATCGTCACACCGGATGCCTGCTTGGGGTTGTTATACCCTGGATGGCAAGAACCTAGAACGTGAAGGTGTGGCCCCTGATATTTATGTTAAACAATCCTTCGTTGACCGACTCAAGGAAAAAGATCCGCAAATTGAGAGGGCTGTACAGGAGATCCTGGGAGGACACTAATACAAGGCAGCTTCAGCTGCAATATAGCCGAAGCTAGCCCACACTGGTCCTTCGAGCGTAGCTTTTAAAAGTTGTTCAGATTTTGCACTATCGTTGTTATACCGATACCACATGGCTAGTCCAAAGCGGGTAGCATCTCCAGCTGATGAAGCCGGAACATCCTTCATCAATTCAGTATCATCGATCATTCCTTTATACAGCAGGCACAATTGATGATAGCTTTGGTTTTCAATGATGTTCATCTCCTTCCGGATGGGATCAAGTACTTGTTGAGCGGCTTCAACGTTGCCCATTAAACGATGAATGGTATACAACCAATGGGTCACAGATACCACATTGTCATCATTACTTGTGCTAACCAATCCCTGCTCGTAGGCTTCCAGGGCTTGCGGATACTGATGTTTCAGGAAGTGGGCCAAACCAAGGTGGTACCAAATGTTACCATGTAAGGTGCTGATCGGAATATTTTGGGCATTGGGCATTCCATCCGGTTCAACAGAATTTTCTTTCCCTCTGATGAGTGATGCTGCCATTTCGAAATCAAAAATGGCCCGGTCAAACTCCCGTATAGAAATATACCGGTGTCCCCGGTGTCGAAACAGTCTGGGCTCTCCAGGGAAGTGAACCATAGCCTGTGAATAAATGTTTATCGCCCTCCTGTAATCTCCGGCATAGGCAGTCCAACGACCCAGCCATATCCAGTTCTCCACCTGGCTTGAGTCTTGTTCCCAGGCTGTTCTGGCAGATTCAAGCATTTGCAGAACACGCTCATTGGGTTCTGCGGGTAGCAATGCTTTGCCATCCAGACTTTGTCCCTGTGTACCCCCCTTGACATCCGGCAGGTGCTTATAGGTATAATTGGCAAAATGCATGTGTTGGATCCGGTAGGCATTCCCATCATAAACATAAGAGATGCTCACCGGACCTTTTTGTAACCGTCCGTCGGGATGTTGAAAATACCAGATAGCTGTGACAATGGGCTGATTAGCTGTGCATGTATGATCAACATCGACCAAGATCAAGCGTTTCTGGCTCTTGTTGCCGCCAGGGACAAATCCAAAACCTTCATGGTGCGTTTTAACTGCCTCGAAACCCCGGATCACTCCTTCTTTTTCTGAGGAGAAATAGCTCAGATCATCTGACTGAACAAACAGCTCATCAATAGCATTGAGGTCGTATGAATTCCAGGCATCTACCCAATCCAGGATTTCTTCACCTGTAAAATCTGGTGCTTTGCATCCGGTTACTGAAATCAGTATGACTAACAGAAAAAATTGGATTTGTGTTTTCATTGTAATTGGTTTTTGACGGCACTTAAATTACTGCGCTTTAGGGTAAAAAAAAAGCCCAGCCCTTTAGGGATTTGGTCTTTCACCTTTTTGAGAAAATTTTATTTCTATAACATACTCAGTATTTCCTTTTATTTAACTTTTCTTCGTATCTTTTTAGTACCAACTAATCAGATTAGATCATGAACAAAAAGGTACTACTTATCGATGACGATGAGGACCTCCTCAACGCGCTATGCATCACAATTGAGAGTCAGGGTTTTGACACTGAGCAGGCCAGCAATGCCGAAGAAGGATTCACCAAATTGAAATCAAAACGACCGGATTTAATTGTTCTCGATGTCATGATGGATGACGAGCTTGACGGGTACAATCTACTTCACCAGATTAAGCAGGATCCTGAGTATAGTGACATTCCGATCATCCAACTAACCGGCATGAAAGATCAGTTGGGGGTTAATTTGCGATCGGCTGTCGAAGATCAAGAAAATCTCCCCAAAGTCTATTACGAAGATAAGCCAGTCGATCCTTTATTATTAGTGAATCGAATCATCAAACTTCTCGAATAAGTCAGTATGACGGTTCGCCTAAAGCCCGCCAAGGTATTTTACGCCAAATGGTTTATCCGGATACGTTGGACAGCAATTGCTTTATTGGTCTTGTCAACCATTATTGTTCACAATTTGCTGCACATCTCTATCCAGTTTAAGCAAATTTACCTGGCATCGGGATTGCTGTTTGCGATTAACCTGCTTCATACCTTTTTGGTCAGGCGTACCATCGTATTGGGAGGAAATCGAATGATCAAGCGCATCATCATGCAGATTCACCTCCAAATTATTCTCGACCTGATCATCTTAACCTTCATCTTGCATTATTCAGGAGGAATAGAGAATCCCTTTGTCATTTTTTTCTTCATTCACATCATTATTGCCAGTTCTATCTTTTCGACCTTTAGCACATACATTCACACAGTAGTGGCCTTTTTGTTACTTGCTGCCCTGAGTTGGCTTGAGTACAGTGGGACGATTGCCCATTACCCACTGGATGGATTTGTAGACCCGGGTCTCTACCAAAATGGGTTTTATATTATAGGTGCAGGTCTAATTTTCATCATTACCGCCATTCTCATCATCAGACTCACCCAAATGATCATTTCAAGAGCTATCCGGGTTGAGGAGGCTTATGTTCAGACCAATCTGGAATTGGAGGAGAAAGATAAACTCCAAAGTAAATATGTCATGCGGGTTACCCATGATATCAAAGGTCATTTGGCAGCGATCATCAGTAACCTTCGGGTGGTTCAGGCAAAAATAGTGGGAGACCTGAACCCAAAGCAGGAAGACCTGATCAATCGATCCTATAACCGCGGTGAAAGTCTGACCAAATTTGTTACCGACTTGCTCAGCCTTCATCGTAAGCGATTGCGCCAAGAACCTGAATTTGAAGAAATCAGAATACAGGAAATCGCCGATAAAGTGATCAACTTGGCCAAAACACTTATTCGGGAGAAATCACTGGAATTAAGGCACCATGTAGACGAACGCTTGCCCTCCTTTCTTGGACATCCGTTAACGATTGAAGAGCTACTGTATAACTTACTGACAAACGCCATCAAATACACACCAGAAGATGGTCTGATTGACTTTAGCATTACACGGTCTGGCCATCAAATCAAGATTGTTGTCAATGATACCGGTCAAGGAATACCTGAAGAAGAAATACCTCAAATTTTTAATGAATTCTACCGCGCCAGCAACATCAAGAAAAAGATCAGAGGTGGTACAGGTCTGGGCTTATCAATCGTAAAGCAGATCGTAGACAATCACAAAGGCCAGGTGATGGTCACCAGTGAAATCGGCAAAGGAAGCACTTTTATTGTTACGCTTCCGATCCGAAAAATCAATCCTGTAGTTTAAGCAATTTTTGGATGGATTGTTTTTGTGCGCTCTTAACGATCAGGAAGTAAATCCCGTCAGGCAGGTGATTGAGAGCCAATTCGTGAACCAGTTCTCTTGTGCTTGTCTGAAGGTAATCTTCAAGCACCACCGCACCCAATTGATTCAAGATGGTAAGTTCAATGGGCCCGGCGTCGGCCTGTATCACCTTTACGTGAACCATCTCACCGGCAGGATTCGGATAACAATCTACTTGTAGTTCATGCTTATTAATCAAACCAATACCTGACCGGTCACCATCTTGTGTGACCACCACATATTGAATATTGTGTGCAACCCCAGGGGCGACAACACGAATGCTATCTTTTCTTGGGATTCCCTGGTTGGGTACTACAAACAGGCGCACATCGGTTTCGTTATCGCCATACCGCGGAGAAACCGCAAACCAATTGGCTGAATAGGTGAGTTGCCAGCTCATGTCAAGGCCGCCCGGATTCGAAATCGTGAAGGTCGTATCTACGGTTTCTTCAGCAGGCAGATCAAACTGCTTTGGCTGGATTTCCATGTCAGCCAGTATGGGTACCAATGTCGGAACACCCAGGTTATCGAGCGTAAAACTCAGGGTATTATCAGCTTTTAAGGTCAAGTCAAAGGTGCCTGCTTGATCTAAACCGCCCAATGGAATGGAGTATTCACCAGCATGGGTAATCCCAATGGTGTCTGACAGGTTGAGTGCCTGACTGGTAATGTAGAGATTCCCATTGCGAAGAACATGTTCAACACCAAGCACCAATTCGAGTTTACGCCAATAGCGTGACCAAACAGGTACCTCCTTTATCAGGTGAAAAGTATGCACACCTTCTGCTGACATCCCGTTGGGTACGCTGGATAAATGGGCCAGCAAAGAATCTACATAAGTCATCTCATGTCCGACTGGATCACCAAACTCAGCGTTGCTGTCGTCATCGGTACCAACTGAGAATCCAGCGGATTCACTTTCGTTATTGGGATCAGTTACACCATCCGGATCATCTTGCTCATCGATCTCGACCCACCAGCCAGCCGTTTTTTGGAAACTTCCCCCTGTACTTCGATCATCGTTATGAAATTCAACAATCACTGGATATTCTAGCCGGTTGGTGATTTTTCTTTTCCCACCAGAGTTATTCACCCACATACCCATCGTAAAGAAATCGGTAAAGCGAACCTTGTCAAGAATCCTGACGGTGGTGTTGAAGTTTCTGCCCTCCATTTCAGGATATTGCAGGGTAATGGAACGCCCCGGAGCAAGAACTCTTCTGAAAGTCTCGCAATACTTTGAAAAGAATGAATTGTTGGCTGGTGGTGAATGGTCAGGATCAAAGCTTTCAGAAACAACAAAATCAATGTAGCCATTGTCTTTACCCGGCATTCGCCAAATGCTATCACCATCTCTTTCAAGCACCGAATAGCCCTGAGCCATTTTAGTGGTATCGCCAGTCAGTTGATCACCATCATCTTTGAAGTAGAGGTAGGTCTTTCCGTCGACTGTGTAGGTTCCAGTCATGGTTGTTATATGGCCTTCACCGGTCCCTGGTTTGATATAGCCCAATTCCACGTCTTCACCATTTTTTAGCTCTTCGTATATCCAATCTTTATCGGGATGTGTGTCTGAGGATTTATCTTTCTTTTCTGCCTTACTATTTCCTGTGTTGCTGCTTTGATCACCGCTCAATTTCTTGGTTTGAAACTTCACCTTGATGGGCAGCTTATACATTTCAATAAAATCAAGTTTCCCCTGCACAAAACCTTTCTGGCCCACCCCATTGGCTCTTTTACCCATCAAAGCAGCCAGGTAATAACAGATTTGATCAAATTCTCCCGGGAAATCGATTTCTTTGTGCTTGTCGCGCAACCACATTAATGAATTGGCAGCCGCCGCTGGGCCACAAGCATTTGCCTGCCATGGAGCCTTGCTCCCATCAAGTTGACCGTTCGGCATTTCACAGCCTATATAGTGCTTTTTAGTCACTTCTCCAGTAAGTGATCCCTTTGGGAAAAACTCAATCAGGGGGTAGCCATTGTAACCACCTGAAGGTCCAAAATAACCAGTGCCTCGCTGCTTTTCCAACTCGAAAATGGCCTCACGCCAGAAGGGATCTGGAATATCAGGCAGGGTTGTATCCGGAAGTAAATGAAAAGTAGTCCCAAATTGAAGCCATTCAACTGGTTCGCCTTTCGAAAAACCCAATAAACCCAGGTCAAAAACGGAACTCAAGTTTTGCTGATCATCAAACCAGGCAGATTCAGGGATATACAGGTTACGGATGATCCAGGCGGGATCGCCACCCGGTCCTTTTCTGGCTAAGACATTCATGAAAACTCCTGGCTCCCAGGCCTTAAACCACATAGTCATTTTACCCGAATAAGGCATAAATTCCTGAATTGCAGGATCGAGTTCCATAACTGTCCAGGCAAAATTCAAGTCGGTATCCTGAACAGTGTGATACTGCCTAACGTATAGGCTTTTTTCAGAAAGCTCCCCACCTGGAGTTTGAAATACAATGGCAGCGCGACGACCAATTCCTTCATTGGCTGCATATTCGATTGTAATTTTAGTTCCGTCTTCGCCGTTCATTGGGTCGAAAGTCAACCAGTCTGCGTCGCAGCTGCCCGTCCAATAAGCGGGATCACCACTAAATTCAAGTTCAAAAGTAACCGACCCACCATCTGATCCAACATCCACTATCACTGGATCGAATACAAAAGCAGATTGGGCAGATGAATATTGTGGGCAATAGAAGGATAGAAACAACACTGAACTCAACAAAATCGAAAGCCTGGTGATCGTTTTCATGGCTATGTATTTTGGTTTATTCTCAAATTTACGAAGAAATGGGCTTGTTAATCAAATCAAAATCAGGCAATTTTGATGAACAGTATGGATAATCTATATTTTATAGCCCTCCTGCCGGATGAGGAATTGCGCCAAACCATCCATCGGATGAAGTTGGATTTCAGAGATCGTTTTGGTGCAAAACATGCTCTCAAATCACCTCCACATATCACGCTCCAAATGCCGGTCAAACGTAGCTGGGAAGAAGAAGGGAGAATTAGTCAACATCTCAGAAAATTTGCTTCGGAATTATCAAGTATTGATATTAGTCTAAAGGGCTTCGGTGCCTTCCCTAAACGAGTCATCTATATTGATGTAGCAAATCCGGATCCCATCCGACAGGTGCATCAAAAACTCAGAAAGCTGCTCCGAGATCAGTTGGATTTTGAACCGAATGAAACCGAAGGCCGCTTTAATCCGCACATAACCCTCGCCACTCGCGATCTCAATGATGAAACATTTGAACAGGCCTGGCCACAATACCAGAAAAGATCTTTTGTTCATATTTTTAGGGCTGATGCCATCACCCTCCTGCGTCACAACGGTAAATTCTGGGATGTTTATCAAAACTTCTCTTTTGGCAGGTAGATTGGCATTAGAACCTGACATTTTATAAATTAAGGCCATGAAGAAACCATTTAGCTTTTCACTATTCCTTATTGCAATCCTAATGATAAGTTTTATTTCTAGCTCGGCCCAGGTGAAGGTGAGAGACCTTGAAGGGTGGGCTGGTTTTAAAATTCGAAAGACAATTGGAGAAAAAGTAAAACTCTCACTTGAGGAACAAATCAGATTTGATCACAATAGTACGCAACTGGACGATTGGGTCTCAGAAGTGGAAGGTGGGTATAGCTGGTTTCAAATGCTGAGCACAGCTGTTGGATTCCGCTATATTAGACACAAAACGACAAGTGGAGACTTTGAAAATCGATACCGTTGGCATCTGCAGTCAACTTACGAACATGAAATAAATCGGGTTGACCTGGCTATACGTGCTCGATTTCAATCGCGCAATGACCAGGATGAAACACAAGCTTTGAATGTGCTACGATTTAAAACCGGGGTTCAGTGGAATCCAAAAGGACTGCCCATTGATCCTTATACATCTGTTGAAGGTTTTTTTAAACTACCGGGAAGAACAAGCTTTGGTTATCCTGGAATCCGCTGGACCGCAGGTGGAATCTGGAAAATAAATAAAAATCATCGTTTACGGGCCTTTTACCATTTGGAGTATAATACCGAAGAGTATTACCCTCTGTGGATCAATCGAGTCGGTATACGGTATGACTTCAGATTATGAAAAAGTGGCTAATCATCCTGTTTATTTTGCTTTTAGCAGCTTGTTACAAAGAAGTCCCTTTACCGTACCAGATTGAGATAGAAACACCGGATTGGGCAGAGAAAAGTCATGCAAGCAGTGCCGCTCCTGATTATTCGATTGTCTTTCCAAGGGCGCAGGTACAGCGCCTTGACATCCAAATTGATCCGGCCGATTGGAATGTATTTTGGAAACGTCTCACCGCATTGCTGGGGCAATTCGGGCAACATCAGATGACACATGGCCTTGAAGGTAAGGATCAGGAATACATCCCTTGTGATATTTTATTCAATGACAAGCAATGGTACAAGGTAGGGATCAGGGCCAAAGGGAATTCTTCCCTCAAGTCGAGTTGGTCAAATGGTGTCATGAAATTGCCTTTCAAATTGGATTTCGATGAATATGAAGACACTTATCCTGCAATCACCGATCAGCGCTTTTACGGTTTTAGACAATTGAGTCTAAAAAATGCTTTTTCTGATAATTCGTTAGTCAGAGAAAAGGTCATTGATGAACTATTTTCAGAGGCTGGATTACCCTCCATCCGGGCAGCCTTTTATCGAGTCTATGTTGACCGGGGACATGGCCCTGAGTATTTTGGATTATACACCCTGGTTGAGGATGTAGACGATGTTTTCTTATCTGAGAACTTTGAAAATCCGGATGGGAATCTCTATAAGCCTGAGGGGAAAGGGGCTACTTTTAACCAAGGAGATTTTACCCTAAATGACTTTGAAATTCATCAGAGCTCTACCGGTGGTGAAATGGGTGATATTCAACAACTCTATGATGCTCTTCACCATACGAATCGCAAAAGAGATCCAGAAGCCTGGCGAAATGAACTGGACCAGATTTTCGACTCCAACACCTTCATCCGTTGGCTGGCATGTAACACAACCGTACAAAACTGGGACACATACGGCATGATGCATCACAATTTTTATTTGTATCATGAACCTCAGAATGATTACCTTGTTTGGATTCACTGGGATAATAATGAAGCCTTGATGGAAGGAAAGATGAACAAACCTACACCTGATTTTGGTTTTGAGACCGTCACCGATGAGTGGCCATTGATTCGATATTTGATGGATGACCCTGTTTACCAGGAGCGATTTAAGGATCAGGTTGAGCACTTCATCACCAATGAGTTCTACCCTGAGAAGATGCTGCCTATTCTGATGAAAAACATGAATATGATAGAGCCTTTTGTAGTGGGCGAAAAGGGAGAAAGAAAGCCTTTTACCCAATTGCGTGATCCCAGAGATTTTAACCGCGAGAGAAACCGAATCAGGGGCTTTATGGAAATGCGCTATGAGATGGCTTCTCGTTATGTCAGAACCAGTCACGAATAAGCAAATATTACCCTATGAATAAACCAATCATGCTCTTCAAACGCTATCTTTTTTTGGTATGGTTTTCTTTTGTTGTTCTACCAGGCATGGCCCAATCGCCTCACTTATTGGACCGACCTCTCCAAACCGAAAGAAGTCGAAGCTATGATGCCCTCCATTATCACATTGAACTGGTCGTTGATTTGGATCGGAAATCTTTCGCCGGGACAAATACTGTTACCCTGGTACCACTCATGAATAACTTTGCATCTTGTCGCCTTGACCTGGCTGAATTGAACATACTTCAAATTAGATCTGATCAAGGGGAAGCTCTTCCTTTTGAGCAAACCACAACTGAGGTAAGCCTGCATTTTGCAGAATCGCATGGGATACATGACACGCTGACCTTCTCCATTCAATATACTGGTGACCACCCAAGTGATGGTCTTTTATTTGACAACGAAACAGATCAGTGGCCAAAAATGGTATCATCGAATTCTTGGCCCAATCATGCCCGGTATTGGTTCCCTTGTTATGATCATCCCAATGACAAAGTAACACATGATATAGTGGTTACCGTGAAGGAAGATCTTAAAGTATTGGCCAATGGGAAATTAGTGGGTATTACCGATCATCCCCAGAATCGTACACGAACCTGGCATTGGAAACAATTAAAACCGCACAGCACCTACCTCTCTATGCTGGCCATCGGACCGTTTGCTGTGATAGAAGATTCACTGGGTGACTTACCAATAAATTATTGGGTCTATGAGCAGGATGTTGAAACTGCAAAAGAAGTCTTTGCCGTAACACCAGCTGCCATTGACTTCTTCAACAAACTCTACGATTATCCCTATCCGTGGGCGAAGTATGATCAGGTGATCGGTCCTCACCAGGGTGGTGGGGCTGAGGCCACTTCGGCAACTATTCTAGGACTTGGAGCTGTTAGACATAAAAGACCTGAACAAGATGACAACTGGGAGCGCATCATTGCCCATGAAATTGCCCATCAATGGTGGGGAGACCTCATCACATTGCGATCGTGGGAACATACCTGGATGAATGAAAGCTTCGCCACCTACTCTGACCATCTGTATACCAGGGCCATGAAAGGTGCAGATGCCGGTGCATTGGATCTCGAGCGCAAAAAGAACCGGTATCTCAGGGAGGCACGGGAACGCTATCTGCGTCCGATTGTATTTCCTCGATACAACCAACCCCAGGACAACTTCGACAGCCACACCTACCCCAAAGGAGCCATCGTACTTCACATGCTTAGATATCAGTTGGGAGATGAGGTATTCTTCAAAGTACTCAGCCACTTCTTGCACAAACACGCTTTTGAACCGGTCGACACCCATGATTTTATGAAGGCCGTGAAAGATGTTTCTGGGAAAAACATGGACTGGTTTTTCGATCAGTTTATTTTCAAACCCGGGCATCCGGTTTTTGATATCAGTTACAGCTACCATCCGGCAGGTCAAACTATTAATTTGACCATTAAGCAAACGCAAGATAGAAGTCTTGGAACACCCATTTATCAATTGCCGGTAGTGATTGGCATTACTACCGCTGAAGGTAAAAAGCATCATGAGATCTGGCTAAGCAAAGAAGCAGAAACTTTCCATCTACCCGTGGATGGAAAGCCGCTCATGGTTCGTTTCGATGAGGGCAATTGGTTATTGAAAGAATGGACCTTTTCCAAATCAAAAGAAGAACTCAGCTATCAGAGTCAAAACGATGACCTCATAGGTCGCAATTGGGCAAGCGATCAACTTCATAAAGTAAAATAAGCCATGAATAGTCGAGCCGGGATCATCGCATTGTTTCTATCGATCACCCCCTTACCTGCTCAGGAATATCAGAGCCATTTTGAGCCTGAAGAATTCTCAGCCAGGCGAATGCTCGTAATGGAGCATATTGGAGATCAAGCAATTGCCATCATTCAAGGAGCTGCTGATCCGGGTGGTTATATCTATCCACGACAAAGCAATACATTCTACTATTTGTGTGGTGTAGAGAATCCCTATGCGTATCTGGTTATTGATGGCAGATCTAAAGAATCTACGATTTATCTTACTCAGGAGCGCTCAAGAGCCTGGGAACGTGAATTATCTTTGGCTGATATAGAAAAAGTCAGGCAACTGACTGGCATCGAAACCGTAAAACACCAGCAAGAACTCAGGGGCCTGGATGCTCGCATCATTTATACTCCTTTTAGTCCGGCCGAAAGACAAGGACAGAGCCGAGGCGAAATGATATGGCGAGATAGAACCATCGCTACCGATTATTGGGATGGACGGATCTCCAAAGAACAGCACTTTATCGGATTGCTGAAGCAAAGAAATCCAAGATCCAGAATCCTGGATTTAACTCCGCTCCTGGATCAGATGCGAACCATTAAAAGTGAAAAGGAAATCGCACTATTGAGAAAGGCCGGTGAACTTGCAGCTAAGGGGATCATCGAAGCGATGAAACACACCAAAGAAGGCCTCTTTGAGTACCAACTGGATGCACTGGCCCATTATGTATTTCTGGATGGCGGTGCTCGACTTGAAGGATACCGTTCAATTACTGCCTCCGGTGTACGCAATACCAGTGATGGTCACTACTACTACAATTCTTCACAATTAAAATCTGGCGATTTGGTTTTAATGGATTACGCTCCAGACTATCAATACTATACGAGCGACATTGGCCGGATGTGGCCGGTGAACGGGAAATTCAATTCCTGGCAGCGGCAGCTTTGCGAATGGATCCTTACCTATCACAAAGAGGTTTTGAAACGCATCAAACCTGGACAAACCCCGGATGAAATCATTCATGAAGTCGAAGATTTGCTTCTACCCAAAGTGGAGAAAACAACATTTATCAAGCCCTATTACAAAACCGCTGTGATAAAAATGATCACAACTGGTGGAGGAGTCTTTTCACATACGGTAGGAATGGCTGTTCATGATGTTGGGAGTTATCGTGGTGCTCCATTGCTACCCGGGCAGGTTTTTGCAGTCGACCCACAATTACGGGTACCTGAAGAAAAGTTGTATATGCGCATTGAAGACACGATTGTCGTGACCCAAAATGGGATGGAGAATTTCACTGCTCTGGCACCATCTGAGCTGGATGATATCGAAAAAATCGTGGGGCAATCGAAAAAGTAAGCAACTATCGCAAAACATACCTAAAGACCAAAATTGATTGTAATTTTACTTGTTGTAAATACTATAGCCATGAAAAAAACACTCACCCTTGTAATTATTACACTACTGGCCTGCCAAATCAGTTTTGGCCAGGAGAAACTGGAGAAAGCACCTACAGCGAGCGAAGTCTTAAAGAAAGCTTTGGTTCAGGCGAAGAAAGAAAACAAGAATGTTTTCCTTATGTGGCATGCCTCATGGTGTGGCTGGTGTCACCGGATGGATACGCTGATGGCCCGGGCTGATGTAGCCCATTATTTTACCGACAATTTTGTTATTACTCACCTGGTGAACGGAGAATATGGTGAAAAGAAGATTCTCGAAAATGCGGGTGCAGATGAACTCATTAAGAAGTATCATGGTGATAAGGTCGGCATCCCTTTCTGGATCGTACTGAACGCGGATGGCAAGCTGCTGGCCGATGCCTTTATGCGTAAAGAAGGTCAAAGCATGAAGGAACCTGGCACCAACTCGGGTTGCCCGGCAAATGAGGATGAGGTGCAGCACTGGCTGGATGTATTGAAAAAAACCACTGACATTGATGATGCCGGGTTAGCTAAAAAATATAAAGTCTACAAAATGCATCGCATTGAAAGAAATGCACCAGAAAGACTTACCGTAAAAGATTATAAGAATGCTGAGTTAGCCAACAGACAGCATGTCAACAAATTAGTTGATTTGGCCAGTGTTAGACCCAATTGGATCAGTCAGCACGAGTTTGTATACAGCGATACTAAAGAAGGTCAGCTGAAGCACTTTCTCGTTAATGCCAAAAAGCAAAAAGTCAAGGAGATCACCGAGGAGAAACGACAAGAACTCATTCCTGCTGGTGGCAGAAGAGGGGGAAGAACCATATCACCCGACGGCATGAAAGCCGCTTATATTGAAGATTACAACTTGTGGATCAATGATTTCAATACTGGAGAAAAAATCCAGTTGACTTTCGATGGGGAGGAAGATTTTGGCTATGCAACCAACAATGCGGGTTGGACGAAAAGTGATGCTCCTGTACTTTTGTGGTCACCTGATTCTCGAAAAATTGCCACTTTCAGGCACGATGGCCGGGGCGTTGGTGAAATGTATATGGTTTCTACCAAAGTAGGACATCCTAAGCTCTATGCATGGAAGTATCCCCTTCCAGAG
>CAYUGX010000057.1:0-18435 GCA_964444375.1 uncultured Porphyromonadaceae bacterium
TCTGATAGAGGCGATGAACTCCCGTGGTAGTTTCCTCAGATACGCCTCTGATCTCTTTGACCATCCGGGTCCATTTATCAGGTTCTTCGACATAATTCTCCTGAATATTCTCGATCAAAGCAACAAAATCACCCTCTGCGTCATCTGGGAGGGAAAACTGGCCCTTGTTCTTCTCAAGCTTAACGCCCAGGTGGACCATCATCGTGGCATCACCTCCGTCGTCGACAATCAAAGTGGGGCCTTCTCCTTTCGCAAAAGTCAAAGCCTGATTGGTGCACCACCAATATTCTCCGAGTGTTTCTCCTTTCCATGCAAATACGGGTATTCCGGCCTGGGCAATCGCAGCTGCGGCATGATCTTGGGTTGAGAATATATTACAACTCGCCCACCGAACCGATGCACCTAACTCAACTAGGGTTTCTATCAGTACCGCGGTTTGAATGGTCATGTGCAGAGAACCCATTATACGGGCACCTGATAATGGTTTTGTCCTTCCATATTTTGCTCGCAGAGCCATCAGACCTGGCATTTCAGCTTCGGCCAGCTCAACCTCTTTTCGTCCCCATTCTGCTAAGGACAAATCTTTCACTTTGTATTTCATTATTTTGTTTAAACATTTTTACAGATTAAACATGGGCTTCCTATTTGCACCCAAAAGCTAATGCTGAATAATTAAAGATACCAGTCAACGGAATAACACTCTGCAAAACAACATGAGTCTAACCGATCCCAGTATTAAAACATTGTTGCCTACATCTTAGAATCTAAGCTTTTACCAGTCTCAATGTGTTCAAAGTTTGGTAAATAACTTTTCAAAATTTCTACAATAGCCGACTTAGATATCGAATCTGAGTTAAAAAGATGCTCCATCTGTCGAAAGATTTCATCAATCTCATCTTTGTGTCGTTTTCTTGAACTCTTAATTACGCCAAGGGCATTGAACCTGTTTTCATCTCTTATCTCTTCGTCAGTGTAAAATTCTTCGAAAGACTTTTCTCCTGAAGTGTCTGAGCCAAAAAAGTAGACAGGCCAAGCGATTCGATCTTCACTTTTTTGTACAGCCTTTTGTTCTGAGGCCTCCAACTTCCATCTTATTTTTTCAGCTTTTATCTTGGCTTCATCCTCTGTTTCGCAAACATCAATGTCCATACCAATTACATCCAGTAAGTCCCTTGCTATTTGATCAAAAGGAATCATGTCTTTTTCCTTATCCAGTTTAGGATAGAAAATATCACCTGATTCACCCAATACTGAAGCTGCGAGACAAAGCTCTCCTGATTCTACTGGGCTAACGAAGAACCTTCTTATCGCCAATGGACATGACCAGGGTTGGTTCTTGGCCAATCGTTCCATGAATCCAAAAGGCAGGCTTCCATTTGAAAAAGCAACATTGGCAAACCGGGCGGTTGTAATAGGAATCTGATCAGCATATACCATGATCAATTCTTCCATCAATTTCTTACTGGCACCCATGATATTGACTGGATTGGCTGCTTTATCGGTACTTACACAAAAGAAATGTTCTGGTGGGCACTCCAGGAGTAAGTCCAAAAGTTTTCTTGTTTTCAGTACATTATTCTCAACCATTGCTTCAATAGAAAATATATCCTTCTCACTTCGCACATGCTTATGTGCAGCAAAATTGGCTACAATTTGAAAGGGCCCATGTTCTTTAAATAATTTTTCAAAAACCCTGTCTCCAAAATTGATTGGATAGGTTATGAATCTCTCGGGGATTATATATCCCTGAGAACTTCTCAAGTCTCTCACCAATTCAGTTAATCCGTTCTCATTTATATCAACGACAACCAGGCTTGCCACTTTGAATTTAAGTAATGCCTTGATGTAGTGTGAACCAATTGTTCCAGCGCCACCAATGACCATTACTTTTTTATTTTCAATCTGTTTTTTTAATTCAGTTGAATACCGTACAAAGTCATGTAGAAGGAGGCTCCTTTTTCGCTGGGTGATTTTCTTTGAAATAAACAACCCAAGATTAAATACCTGTGTATTCATGTTTTCGTCAATGGTTCCTGTGGGTAAAAATAATAAGTATCTTTAGACGTTTAGAAATAAACATGAAGAATTTCGCATTGATAGGTGCTGCCGGGTACATTGCGCCCCGGCATTTAAAGGCAATAAAGGAAACCGGTAACCGGGTGATTTGTGCACTGGATCCACACGACAGTGTAGGGATTATTGATTCATACTTTCCGGATGCTGCGTTTTTTTCTGAGTTTGAGCGTTTCGACAGGCATGTGTCGAAATTGAGCAACCTTGATTATTTAAGCATTTGCAGTCCCAATTACTTGCACGATGCACATATTCGGTGGGCTTTACGATCGGGCTGTAATGTGATTTGCGAGAAGCCTTTGGGTTTGAATCCCGAAAATGTGGAGGCACTGGCCGAGTTAGAAAAGCAAAGCGGCAAAATTGTTTCAACAATTTTACAACTGCGATTACATCCTGAGGTAATCAGGTTGAAAGAACAGCAGTTAGGGAATCGTCATCATCAGGGCAAGAGGAAAAAGGTAGAATTAACGTATATAACCCCGCGTGGGCTTTGGTATGATTACAGTTGGAAGGGAGATATTACAAAATCGGGTGGGATAGCAACTAACATTGGGATTCACCTCTTCGACCTGTTGATTTGGTTGTTTGGGGAAGTTCAAGAAAGTCAGCTTCATTTAAAAGGACCAAGAAAAATGAGTGGTTTTCTCCAACTTGAGCGGGCTGACGTCAGGTGGTTGCTGAGTATTGATCCCTCGGATGGAACTGGGGCATCAAACCGGTCATTATCAATTGACGAGGTAGCATTCAACTTTTCTGAGGGTTTCAGTGACCTGCACACTCTTTCATATCAGAACGTCTTAAACGGTAACGGTTTTGGGATTACTGATGCCTTGCCGGCGATTGAGGTGGTGCATCAGATAAGACAGGCATCTGCAGGTGATCATTTGGCTCTATAATTTAATATCGCATTTACACACCTTCCGGCTGTATTGCCATCCCAAAGGTCTGGTCTATGTGGAAGTCGGTCAAGTTTCAAGGTGTCAAAAAACTCTTTTCTGATTCTCTCAACATTGTTGCCAACAAGCACACTTGCTCCTCCATTCGTTCGAAGAGTTATTGGTCTTTCCGTATTCCAACGAAGTGTTAGGCAGGGAGTTCCCAAGACACAGCATTCCTCTTGCAACCCACCACTATCCGTAAGCATTATTCGTGCCTCCATATTTAGTTTTAATATTTCTTGATAACCAATCGGGTTTAAAAGAAATAATTTGGGATTCTTCAATGCGATATCCCAAAGCCTGAATTGTCTCAGTTTGTTTTGTGCCCGTGGGTGAATTGGCCATATTAAAGGTATTTCTTCTGATATTTCATCATTAAGAAGATTAAATACCGGTCTTAAAACCGTTTCTTCGTCTACATTTGATGGTCTGTGCATGGTAAGCACAGCAAATCTTTTGCCTAAGGAATCAACATCCCGGGAAATAGAACTTATCTTATTCTGCCTAACAATCTCTTCGATGCTTAATTTATGTGCTGCAATCTTGTTATTTTCCAGGGTATCTATCATTATATTGCCAACGAATTCGATTTTCTTCTCTGAAACACCCTCTTTTAATAAGTTTTCTGTTGAGAGCATGTCAGGAGTTAACAGGAGGTCACTTAGCCTGTCTGTCACCAATCTATTAATCTCCTCTGGCATCCGCTCATCGCCTGACCTTAAACCGGCTTCAATATGGCAAACCTTTACATGAAGTTTTTTAGCAGTCACCGAGCTGGCTAGAGTGGCATTAACATCTCCCACAACAACCACCCAATCGGGCTTCTGTTCGATCAAAATCTGTTCGAACTTAATCATGGTTTTGCCAACTTGTTCTGCATGTGAACCAGATCCGATTCCCAAATTAATATCAGCGCTTGGGATACCTAATCTTTCGAAAAAGGAATTGCTCATTCGATCATCGTAGTGCTGCCCGGTATGAACAAGGATATGCTCTAATAAATTATTATTGCTTGAATTATACTGCTCAATGGCATGAACAAATGGTGCTATTTTCATTAAGTTGGGTCGTGCGCCTACAACGGATAGTATTTTCATTTTTAGATAATATTCAACTTAAGTTTGATATAAAATTTAATAAGGTGCAAATTTCGCCCGATACGTTTCGGTTGCTTTAATAGACGATAAGCCCATTCAAGATTATTTTTCACCCACCACCTGGGAGCTCTCGTAACGTTTCCTGTATACACATCAAAGCTACCACCGAGTCCTTGATAAATTGCCTTATGTTCTTTTTGCATATCCTTCATTAATAATTCCTGAAGAGGAGATCCCATTCCGATAAAAACAACATCAGGCTTTTTTATTTTAACATCATTTATTAGCTGTTTTCGCTCGGTTTCTGAGTTGATGTATCCATCCCGGTAACCTAAAATATTTATATCTGGAAAATCAATAGATAGCTTTTCAACTACTTGTTGTATTACTGCATTTTTTGCCCCTACTAGATAAAATGATTTGGATTTGTAATAACTCCCAATTATATCGAGCCATAATTCACAACCGGGGATCTTAATTGAATATTTTAACCCTTTTTTTTTCAATGCCCAAACGGCACCAATACCATCAGCATATCCTATATTATTGTTTATTAAATCTCTTGTTTGGTCTGTAGCATGTAATAGTTTCTCTGCATTTATTGCAATTAAACTCTTCTTCTCCTGAGCGGCATATTGTATCAATTTGATACGATCATGAAACGCGTATGTTTTAACACCGTTGATACTTTTATACTCCATTATTTATCAATCTTAAGTAATATGACATTGCATAATGCATAAAAGCATTACTCCATCTCATGTAAGAAATTTTTGAACTTATACCTTTTTTTAACTGATAGTAAAAATACCCCTCTTTATCCTGCATATTATTGATTGTCCAAATCATAACCTCATTAGCCAAATCTGAATACTCATCGTACTTATCAAGATGATAAAGAGTAGCCATAAGCTGAGCCGGACTGTGTATGTCTATAGGATATATCTTGTTATTATAATATTTTGGAGTACCATCATTTAGAAAAAAGTTATTTATATAATACTTAAACCCTCTTTCAACATTTTCTGAAAATGAATTGTCTTTTGTTATTTTTTGGTATAAGGCCAAAGCTTCCAAGTTATACCCAGTGTGGAAACTGTCAATCCATTTTTGGGTAGGTAATTCACCGTATATCCATGAACCATTCTCATCTTGTGCATCAACACAAGCAATAATGCTTTCACGTGCTAGTTCTTTATGCTTTTTATTACCAGAGTAACGGTAACAATAACTTAATAACTTGCTGCCCAAAAGGGATGCATTGTAAACTGTATTATTCCCATTTAAAGGAGAATAGGAGAACAGAAAACCTTTGTTCTTTTTAGTTCTATTTAAGTCGTTGATAACAAAATCGGCCGACGATAACGCTACATCCATATATTTTTGTTCATCAGTCGCTTCGTATGCCTGAAAAAGAGCACATGCAGAAAAAGTTGTTGCTACAACAGTTGGCGTATATGCCGGAAACAAAAACAACCTACGAGCTTGCCAGTCAAAATTATAACCCCAACAGGCTCCTGAATATCCAGGACTTTGCATTGAGACTAATAGATTGGCAAATTCAATTACTCTTGTCCTCAAATCCTCTACAGTTCCATAATCCTCATTTCCTGTATTTGCAATACTTAATATATTGCAATAGCCCGTAAGAAACAATCCAATTCCTTTTGCATTAAGTTGCTTAGGAACCTTTAAAATAGGGCGGAAATTAATTGGAGATCGCTTGAAGAATTGTATCCAAGCAAGTTTCGCAAAACCCCAGTTTTTAATCGGCAATGAATCAAATACTTTAGAGTTCAGGCCGTCGTATGGATCCCAACCCTTAAACTCTTCTTTTTCACAATAATCACGAAGTGATCTAAAAGCATCCTGCATATCAAATATTAACTAACTTTCCACCGGTTTTAATAGACTTTAATACATCAAAAGAGGCTTTGGTAGCTGAGTATATCTCATTAAATGAAATTGGAGTCTTTCCTTTTTCAAGGAACCCAATAAACATAGCTTGCATCATTTGTTTTTGACCTTTATCCTGATTTATCAATTTCTTTTTAACGGTTTTCCGACCACCGTAGATGGAAACGGATTTAAAATCATTGATGATAGCGATAGTTCCAGAACGAAATATCTCAATGTACTCCTTAGATAGACTTTTTGCTCCATTTGCATAATAAGCTACAACACCTGTTGAGCCATTTTCAAATTGGACAAGTATATTTAATGTATCATTTAAATTATGCGGGTCAGGAAGAGCCTGTGCTGATATTTTAATTGGCAAACTACCATTCATGAAAGTCAGATAATCAATAAAATGGCAGACTTCACCAATTACTCTACCTCCTCCCATTTCCATATCTTGAATCCAGTTGTCTTTTGGTATGACACCGGCATTAACTCGGTAAATCATTGACATAGGTCCATCACCAAGCTTATTCTTAACCATTTTACTCAAAGGTGAAAAACGTCGGTTGAAACCTACCATAATAGATTTCCCTTTTTGCATTACCAGATTTTTTATTTCATTTAACTCATCAATATTCAGGCATAAGGGTTTTTCAACAAAAATATGCTTATCCTGATGCAATCCTTTTTTCACATAATAAGAGTGCGTGTGGTGAGGGGTGGCTATGAATAGTACATTTGTTCTATCGTCAAGCACATCCTCCTCCTTTGAAGTACAAAATTCAAATTGAAACTTCTCTGATACTCTTTTAGATGTGGTTCCATTATTAGTTAATATGCCGATCCTGTTAATATGCTTATTTACTGGAATATTGGGCAGCAGATTACCTTGTGCGTAACTTCCTGCTCCTATAAATGAAATATTTATGTCTGATAATTTTTTAGCCTCACGAATAATAAGTTCCTCAGGCTGATGCTCTTTCTCAATATCATATTTTAGTGTGATACCAATAAAGGGTTCTGTTTTATTAACAACTAGATCGAAGGCCTCAGGAGCTTCTTCAAATTCAAATTCATGTGTTGTTAAATAGCCAAGATTAATTGATCCGGAGTGTATTAGATGTTGAAAGGCTTCCATATTTCTTTTTTCAGTCCATCTAACATAGGCGGCAGGATAATCGATCCCTTTTTCTTCATAATTCAGATCGTATCTGCCCGGACCATATGAACAGGCCATTTTTAATTCTAATTCTTTTTTGTACCAGTGTGGATTACGTGCAAAACCGGTTGGTACATCACCTAAAATAACTATTGACCCTTTTTTTCGGGCAATAGCTCCTGCAAAATTAATAGGGTCGTTGCTTGAAGTTGCGGCAGCAATAATAACTGAATCAACCCCTAAGCCATTTGAAAATTCGCTTATTTTATTTTCTATACCTGATGCATTGCGGTTTAATGCCAGATCAACACTATTGTTTTTTTCTGCCAACTGAATAGAATCATCAGAAATATCTATACCAATAACTCTAATCCCAGATGCCTTTAGCATTAGTGCGGCTAATTGACCAAGTAAACCCATACCAACCACTGCACAAAATTCTCCTAATTTGAGATCTGCCTGACGAACACCTTGTAATGAAATAGCACCTAATGTATTATATGCAGCATCTTTCATATTTGCGTCGGAAGGTAGTTTAACACAAAGGTTTTTGGGTACTGATACAACTTCAGCATGATTGGCATAACCAACACCTGCACAAGCTACTTTATCACCAGGTTGAAATTCAGTTACACCTTCTCCGACCTCCATAACTTCGCCAGCACAACTATATCCTAATGGTGAATATGCATCCAATTTCTTCATAACAGCTCTGTAGGTTTGAACTGGGCCTTGTTGTTTTAAGACCTGCAACACCTGATTTGCTTGTTGTGGCCGTTCTTTTGCTTTACCTATTAAACTTTTTCTTGCTGTTGACACAGTACTCCCTTCGGTTCCAGCACTAATTAATGAATAATAATTCTTAATCAAGATCATACCTTTTCCCACTTGTGGAATAGGGAGTTCCTGTATAATCATATCTCCTGATCCAAGTTTTTGTGTTAGTTGTTGCATAAGAAATTTCTTCTATCACCAATTTTCATTGGCAGGCTGATAGGTTTTTAATTATTGTTTGTTTTAATTCTTAATATTATAAATCATTATAGATTCTAACTAATTTTTCAGCAACTTTATCATCCAGAAAATGCTTTTCTGCTTTTGAGTGATTATTCATCGCAAAACGATAGATTAATGTTGGGTCATCAAATAATTTAGAAATAATGCTAACATACTCATCAGGATCTTTAGACGCTGAAAGATATCCATTAACCTCATTTAACACCCAATCAGAGATTGCTGCATTTTCTCTACTAACGATTGACATACCATAATACATACACTCTAAAACCACTGCTGGTAAGCCTTCTGAATAATAAGTAGGAAGGAAAAATATATGAGATTTGGCATATAATTCATGTTTAAATTCATTATCTACCTTTCCATAAACTTTAATGTTTTTGATTTTCCTTTGATCAATATATTTCTGAACTTCCTTCATGTCTGGTCCTTCTCCGGCAATGAACAATTGAAGGTCAAAACTAGACTGCATTTGAATCAACTTCTCAAAAGCTTTAACTACAATAAAAATTCCCTTCTCCTTAATGATTCTTGAAAGATATAGTATGTTGATAATTTTGATGTTGCGATATTTTTCTTCAAGCTTAAACCCTATATTGTTTTTCGGAATAGCAGGTGTAATAAAATGAAACTTTTCGGATTTAACACCAATTGTCTGAAGTTTGTTCTTAAAAATTTTCCCTAATACAACATATCCACTCACGTTTCCAAAAGACTTACGGAATAAATTCCTTAGAAGAGGATTATTACTTACTCTTTTTTCATATTTATTATCCCAGCCATGCCAAAAAACGATTGTTTTCTTTTTTCTAATTTTACTTAATAAGATGAAAACCATATCTCGGTAGAAAGATTTTGGCCCAAATGAGGGGTTAATATGTACTATGTCATAATTTACGATGGTCTTAAAAAATGATACGTATCTTTTGAACACTTGTATGATTGAAGTTAGTACACTTTGGTCTGCTCCACCATGACGTGCCAAATTAATCGTGTCAGGTTTTTTCTGTAATGTCACATACAATTCAAAATATTCAATATTATCAAACCGCTTTAGGTTTACTGTTTTATAAAAGTTTGCTATACCACCAAACAAACTTATATTAGGAGTAACAACTAGTACTCTAGGCTTTTGAGAATTCATCAATTAAGCTTAAATTCTAAATAACTCTGTAATTTTACTTATTGATCTTTTTGTTCCAATAAGATAAAATTGTTTTCAGGCTGCCCTCAAAGGAGTGTTTTGGCGACCAGCCAAGTTTGAAAAGTTTGGTAGGATCTCCAATCTTGATTTTTTCTTCAAGTGGCCTGAAAAGCTCCGGGTCAGATTCAATAGTAAAGTTTTTATTTGAAAATGTGCGATAGTTTTCAACTATTTCGATTAGCTTATGACCTATACCTGTACAGATATTATACGATTCACCGGCAGTACCTCTTTCAGTTACTAAACAAATAGCGTTTACTGCATCGCGAATATCAATAAAATCTCTTATCCCTTCTAAATTACCAACTTTTATTGTACTGATGTTATTATCGAGATTAGCAACACGTTTTGCAAAATCTGAACAAACATCAAACTCTTTTTCTGGTCCGATAACGAAAAATGGTCGAACAGTTAAAATTTGACTATTGTAGTGTTTATGATAAATCTCAGTAAGCTGATTTATAGCCAGTTTACTAATTGCATAAGGACTGGACGGTATTTTTGGATCTCCTTCCACAATTGGTTTTCCTTCATCATTCTGAGCATATTCAGAACTTGAGCCGAAAAACACGACTCTGGCATTGGCTTTATGAGCCCTAACTGCTTCCAGAAGTATTATAGATCCAAGAATATTTATTTCCATTGTCAACAATGGATCTTCCCAAGACATATTTGGTAGACTTTGAGCAGCCAAATGCATGATCACATCCGGCTGAAAGTCTATAATTACTTGATCTATGAATTCTTTATCTGTGATACTGCCTGCGACAAAAATGAGTTTATCTTTTAAAGAATCGATCTTTTCGGAAGCCTTAATATCAATCGCATAAATCTCATGATCGAACTTAAGCAAGTATTCAATCAGAAATCCTCCAATAAACCCACCTGCACCGGTAACCAGATATTTCATGGTTTTTTATTTTATTTGAGCAAAGCCTAGTTTTTCACTTTGATAACCCATTTTTGCAATTTTCATACATGCCAAACCATCTTCTCCATTGCCAATAGGTGTTCTGTTTTTTTCAATCGCATCTAGGAATTCATCCCATTCGGCTTTCCAGGATTTGTCTCCACCTCTGAACTCAGTAGTTTCATGTGCAAAAGGTGCTGTATAATCTTTTTTTCCTACCGTTAACTTTTGTGTTCCATAACTAGCGCCTAACCCGTTCACTGAAACATATCCATCCTCACAATAAATCTCAAATTGGAATTGATTGATCCATTGAGTTAAACTTGTATGCAAACTTGCAATTGCTCCACTTTCAGTTTTATACATAGCCATACCATTATCATCTAATGATTGTTTGTCAAAGAATAAAGTACCTGTCATCGCTACTGTTTCAGTGATTTCACCCAAAAACCATCTGAATAAATCAATGGCATGTGTACCTTGTTCAATGTATTGTCCACCAGCTGCTTGTTCAGGATCTGCTCTCCATTCGTTTTCATAGCCTGGTCGACCACAGATTCCGTAAATACATCTTCCCAGCATTGGCCTGCCAAGTTCGCCACTATCGATAATTTCTTTTGCTTTCCAGATAGCCGGATGATGTCTGTGGTTAAATCCACATTTTAATACTTTGCCGCTTTCATTTGCAGCAATTACCATATCCTCAGCTTCCTGTATCGTTCTTGTAAGAGGTTTTTCGCATAAAACATGCTTTCCAGATTTAAGCGCAGCAATAGAGATATCAGCATGCACTTGTGGAGGAGTGCAAACAACGATTATGTCAATATCCTCAAGTGCTAAAATTTCCTGCCATGTTTTATAAGCTTGGCAATTATATTCATTTGCAGAATTTACAGCATTTTGAAAATCTAAAGAGGCGATTGCTACAAGCTCTGTATTTGCCCATTCTTTAATAACCGGAGCTCTTCTTTTGAACTGTAATCCGGTACCGATAATTCCTACTTTTAAGGTGCTCATATTTTTCTTCCTTGTCCTATATTTAAATAAGTAAATCCTTGTTCGGTTATAGAATCTGCATTCCATAAATTAGCAGTATCCAGTATAATTGTGTTGGCCATCACAAGTGTTTTTAGTTCTGAAAAATCAATTTCTTTATAATCTTTCCAGGGTGTCATCAATACAATTGCTTCGCATCCTTCGACGGCTTTATTAAAGTCTCTGCTGAAACAGATTTTTGAATAATCTCTTAATTCTTGCTCATCAGCTTTTGGATCATGACTTGAAATTACAGCACCTTCGAGTAATAGTTTTTTAATAATTTCGATTGAGGCCGATCTTCTCAGAGTACTTGTGTCTGGTTTATAAGTTAAACCCAATACACAAACTTTTTTATTATCAAGACTTCCAAATGCCTTTTTAAGTTTTCGTAAAACTAAATCGTTCTGATGTTTATTTGCCTCCCAGATACCATCAAAGAATATCGTTGGCAGATCATGTTGTTTGCCAAAATTTCTAAGTGTCTGAACATCTCTTGCAAGTGTACCTCCAGAAAAGCCCAAACCTGGTAATATCATGGCTTTATTTCCAACTCTTTCTTCCATTTTAAGTGCTTTGGTTACCTCAAAACCATTGACACCCAGCTCATCACAGATATTTCCAATCTCATTCCCATAGCTGACAGAAGTCGCTAAGAAGGCGTTTAATGCATGTTTCAGCATCTCAGCACTCTTTAGTTCAACATGCAACCATTCTTTTTTAAGATTACAAAACAGTTCAGTGGTTTTCTTAAAACCTGTCTCTGAATCGCATCCAATGACTGGCAGGGGAGGATCAACAAATCTTTCAATCGCGGTTCCAAGTCTAAGATTTTCAGGACTATAGCTTATGTAGTATTCTAGGCTTGGATTAGCTTCATCAATAATTCCTTTAATAATATCAGATGTTCCAACTGGGATTTGAGAAGTTATGTAGAGTAATGCTCCAGAATTCATTACAGGAGCAATAGTTTTAACTGCATCTATCACGCTGCTAATATCGCTGATGTCATTTTCGTCCACTGGTGTGTCAATCATTAATAAAATAGCTTCTTTCTCTACAGTAGCCTCTATTAAGTCTGTAGTGAATACAAGCTTCTGTTGTTTTATTCCTTTGCTCAATAAATCATCTAATCCAGGTTCGTAGATAGGTGATTTTGCATTTTTTAATGAGTAAATAACATCTTTATTCAGGTCTGAGGCGACAACACTATGTCCCATATCACTTAAACATGCTGCGCCAACAATGCCCTGATGCCATAAACCAATTACTCCGATTTGTTTCATATTATTCAATAAATAACTTTTCCTTTCCTAACATTCTTCTAACAGCAGTTCTAACTGCCTCATCAGAACTACGTTCTGTAACCCAACCATAGGCAGTCATTTTTTCAACTGATAAATGAACTTTTGGTTGATCACCTGGCCATGCTTTTTTCGTTCCTTCAATTAGTATTTTGGTGTTTTCCAACCCCATTTCTTCGATAATGATATGAGCGATCTTAACCACTTTAGTAATTGAACTTGAACCAAGGTTGTATAGTTCACATGGATGATTTTCATTAAGTTTTAAGTTCTTAAATCCGTAAGCCATTCCATTGATACATTCTTCAACGAGGAAATAGTTTTTCTCTTGTGTTCCATCACCTCTGATCAGTAATTCATTAGGATTATCATTTAATCTATGAATGAAATCATAAATAACTCCATGTGTCATTCTTCCACCGATAACATTACCAAATCGATACATCCATGCATGTAAACTATAGAGTTCGCAATAGGATGAAATGAATGCTTCACAGCTTATCTTGCCAGCGGCATAAGTTGAAATTGGTAATAATGGCCCGGTCGTTTCAGAAGATTCTTCATTATAGCATATATTCCCATAAACAGCACCTGTAGATGAAAAAATGATTTTATTCATATAATTTTTACGCATTGCCTCCAGCACATTGAAGGTGCTTAAAACACCATCATCAATATCCCGTCTGGGATATTCTGAACTATTAATGATATCAGTATTTGCTGCAAGATGCCAAACCAAATCATGTTCTTTAATCGCATTTTCCAAGGTGTCTACTTCAAGCAGATCAGCTTCAATGAAATTAAAATTTGGGTGATCCAAATGATGTTCAATAAACTCTTTTCTTCCGTTTGATAGGTTGTCGTATACTGTTACTTGATAGCCCTGAGGTATTAACATATCAACAACATGACTTCCAATGAAACCAGAACCTCCGGTCAAGAATATTTTATTTACAGAATCTCCTAAAAGCATATCTTAATGTTTATCTATATAATCCGCTATTTATGTCTTCAAGCATTGATTGAATAGTTTCCTGAACGGCAGATTTTGAGCCATTTGTACCTTTCCAGCCTAATGCTTTTATTTTACTTGTATCCAATCTGTAGAATGGTACATCAGCCTTCCAACCTCTGTCACCGCCTGTATAATTAAATTGTACATCAATCAGATTCAGTGCCTCGCAAATCAATTCAGCTATGTGTGTAACTGTAACATGATCATCACTTCCCACATTGTATATGTCAAATCCTGATGTTTGTGTCTTCTCAATTAATTCAAAAGCTCTGATTACATCCTTTACATGAATGTATGGTTTGCTTTGTTCTCCGTTTCCTAATATTTTCAGCTGTGAGTTGTCATCGATTAATCTGAGAAGAAAATCGTGTGTTACACCATGTGTTTGATTTGACCCGACTACATTAGCAAATCGAAATACTGAGCCTGTGAAGTCAAACATAAATGAATATGCACCAATCAATGTTTCAGACTCTAATTTAGAGGCACCGTAGGTGGATATCGGAATCATGCGATCATAGTTTTCCGGGATTGGTTCAGGTGGAACCTCTCCATAAACGCCACTACCAGAGGTGAATACGATTCGTTTAACACCGGTTTTGCGAATAGCTTCCAGTACATTAAATGTCAGAACAGTTCCATTATTAAAGTCAACACCCGGATCTTGTAGAGCTGCTGCAATATCTGAATTTGCTGCAAAATGATAAACGATATCATGATCTTCCATAGCTTCTTTAAGCTTTTCTGTTTCCAGAATATCACCCTTTACAACCTTTAGTCTTGGATTGTCTATATTTGATCTAAAGTGCCACATTTTCCCGGTTAAGAAGCTATCATACACCGTCACTTCATGATCTGTATTTTCAAGTAGAAAATTCGTGAAATTTGACCCAATGAATCCGGCACCACCTGTTATAAAGTATTTCATTTTTTAGAGTTTAAAAAATTTTGTATCCAGCTGCTTGAGCATCGTTATAGAACATTTGTACAGTTTCTAGTGAGTACTCTTTTAGATCTTTGTTTAACATAGGAATGATAGCTAACAGATTATTGGATACTGTAATGATATCACATCCGCTTTGTTCTGCATGGAAGATGTTTAAAAATTCTCTTGGGCTAGCCCATAACAATTTAGCATTTAGGTTTGATTTTAAGATCTCTTTTGCTTCCTTCATCAATGGAATCGGATCAATTCCTGTATTCGCAATTCTTCCTGCAAAAACAGAAACGATTGTCTCAGACTTTTCATTAATTGCTTCAGCCACCCCTTTAACTTGTTCTAAGGTCATAATTGCAGTAATATTCAGTGATATTCCTTCATCAGACATTTTTTTAATTAATGGTAAAGAAGACTCCCCCTTTGAATTAGTAATAGGAATTTTAACGTTTACATTTTTTCCCCAACTTGCGATTTTTCTGGCTTCATTTTCCATCATTTCAAAGTCATCAGAAAAGATTTCGAATGAGATAGGTTTATCCTTAATCTTTGCTAATACTTGTTTCGCAAAAGCTTCATAGTCAGCAATACTTGCTTTTCTCATTAAAGTTGGATTTGTTGTGAAACCTTTAACATATGGTTTCTCAAGCATTTCAAGCATTCCGTTAATTTCCGCTCCGTCAGCGAATATTTCTACATTTAGTTTATTGATATCTAACATTTTTTTTGATTATTTTAATTATTACTTTACTGATTCCCATTTTGTTGGATTTACCTGTAATACAGGGTGTGATACTAATAAGTGCCATACTACTGCCTGAAATCCTTCGGTTAATGGCGTTAAGTGTTCTTCTTTTATCGTTGGTACAACAACAACTGCATCTCCAACTTCTTTTGTATAGCCACCATCTTTTCCAACTACGCCAACTACTTTTCCACCTATTATTTTACAATAATGAACTGCCTTAACCAGATTGTTACTGATATTTTTAACTTCA
The DNA here is from genome assembly GCA_964444375.1 of uncultured Porphyromonadaceae bacterium. Classification (GTDB taxonomy): domain Bacteria; phylum Bacteroidota; class Bacteroidia; order Bacteroidales; family UBA12481; genus JABHCC01. The sequence goes on from CAYUGX010000057.1 coordinate 15,590, forward strand.
CTGCCGCCTCCAACAGAGAATACAAATAAACAATCATTCTCCCTTAGATTACTAACTTTTAGCCAGTTAAGGATTGTTGAGTCCCAGCCCTCATCATTTACTCTGGCTGTCAATTCAGAAACATTATCATAAGCTGCATAAGCTTCCATATTGCATAATTTTCTAAAATCACAAACAGCATGGGATGCATGGCCTGCACCTCCACCAGAGCCAATAAAGAAGACTCGGCCATTATTCTCTCTTACTTTGGCTAATACTGATGCCATTTGTTCGATAACCTCTGCATCCAATCTTTCAGTTACGCTAATAACTTCGGATAAAAAACTTTTTGAAAACATAAACTATTTAATTGAATTTTTACTTATCTATAGATATGTAATTGCGTGTTTTAAGTGAGGAATACTAATTACATCTTCAATCTCCTCATTATAATCATGTCTTACATATAAAAACTTAATATTAGCTGCTTTTGCAGCCTTATAATCTTTCTTTGAGTCTCCAATGAATACAGATTCTAAAACATCAACATTCCATTTCTCTGCCAGATTGAAGATCATCCCTGGTTTTGGCTTCCTACAACTACAATTATCTTCATTTTCATGGGGGCAGATCTCTATGTCATCGATATTGAACTGCTCATTTACTAATGAATGCATCTTTTCAAGTTCTTCAATCTGCATTAAATTTCTAGCAATATCAGGCTGATTTGTAATGATAAAAACCAAATATCCAAGCTCTTTAAATTTATCTATAGTCTCTTTTACCCCAGGTAGTATCTCAAAATCTTTAAAACTTCTTGGAGAGAAGCCATTCCTGTTTGCAACACTGTTAATTACACCATCTCTATCAAGAAAAACAGCCTTATTCATACGAATCTATTAAATATATTTTGTTTCTGATCCTTTCGGTTCTATTTTAAGCTGAATTTCAATCAAACCTTCATTGGCCATGGCATTTCGTAGTGTGTCTTTATTACCATTATCATAGAACATAAAGAAACCACCTCCTCCGGCTCCTATAATCTTGCCCCCACTTGCTCCGTTTTGAATTGCAAGATCATAAAGCTTATTAATTCTTTCATTCGACATATTACTCGAAGTTTTCTTCTTAATATTCCAATGCAGATCCAAAGATTCGCCAAAGTAATCAACATCAGAGGATTTGAAGCTTTCATAACATTGAATCCCGATATTCTTGATCTCATGAAGCGAATCGACAACATTTTTCGCATTCTTTTTAGCTCCTGCTTTTTGTTCTGATAAAACTTTTGAGGAACTACGATAAATACCTGTTGAGAAAAACATTAGGCTTGAGTCTAACTTTTCAATAAGATCTTTACCCAATAAGTTTTCTTCTACTTCAACAAGCCCATCTTTATCGATTTTCATACAAATAACTCCTCCAAAAGATGCAATATATTGATCCTGTTTACCACAGGGTTCTTTTAATATTTCCGACTCTATATAGAATGCTTCTTCTGCGATTTCCGTAGCTGTAAGCGTTTCACCTTTATATGCATGCAATGCATTCAATAAACCAACAGTAAAGCTTCCAGAGCTTCCTAAACCGGTTTTTGCGGGCAAATCAGCAATTGATGATATTTCGATACCCGAATCAATCTTTAATAGTCGTATAGCTTCTCTAACGATTGGATGCTTAATTTTGTCAAGGTGATCAACTATTTCTGTTTTAGAATAGCTGAGTCGAATATCATTATCATATCTTTTATTTACAGCCACATAAATATATTTATTGATTGCAGCACTGATTAAAAAACCTCCGTAGTTTTGATAATAAGTAGGTATGTCGGTTCCTCCACCCCCTAAAGTAATTCTGAATGGTGTTTTTGTTATAATCATAATTTATTGTCAATCGTGTATTCTATAAATTCATTCAACCCATTTACGGATCCTATTTCGTAAAATCTATTCTTTACCTCGAATGAAGCCATCATTTTTTTCTCTACAAACTCATATTGTATTCTATCAAGATTTACGTGTACGTCGGTTGGAATAGATTTTACAAGTGATTTTGAGATAACAAATAATCCGTAGTCAATATAATTCATTTCCGGAATGATGTTGTTCTTATCATACTTGATTATCTGCATATTATTATAGATGATATTACTTGTATCCCATTGCGCATTATTTCTGTAGACAGTCATCAATATATTATGTGGAGATTTAGTGTAGGCATCATAGATTTCAGGGAAATGAACCGGCAAATAGGAATCTCCATACATCAGAAAGAAATCATCCTCAAGCAATGCATATGCATTACGAATTGCCCCTGCAGTCCCCAATAATTTTTCTGTTTCGATACTATAGAATATTTCAATACCCCATTTGTATCCATCACCAAAGTAATCTGTAATTTGCTCGTGAAGATGACCTACGCAAAGCAGTATACTCTTGATCCCGTTTTTAACTAATAATTCAACCTGATATTCCAGAAAGGGTTTACCATTAATGGGCAACATAGGTTTCGGGATCTGCTCAACGATATTTCCTAGTCTGGTTCCCAGCCCCCCGGCTAAAATGACACATTGCATATAGTCTGTCTATTAAAATTTATAATGATTGTCCGTATTTAATAACATGACCGTAAATAGATTACGTTCACAGGGTATAATTTGGCTTCAAATTGATGATTATGAAGCTTATAGAATTTATTCAGTACTTTCCGGATGAGCTGTCTTGCCCGAGATGCCTTCAGGGATTATCAACTCAAAGAGGGTCATTTATACTCCCCATTGTTCGACCACTGGAGCTTCACAAATTAAGCTTATTTATTAAACACTTAAACATCTCTCTTTTCACACACTTTACTCACACTAGGCAGCA
>CAYUGX010000058.1:0-18414 GCA_964444375.1 uncultured Porphyromonadaceae bacterium
TTGAAAAATTCTTCATTGGATACCACCCATCCAAATCCCGCTGAAGGGAAGAATCCAAAACGGTGACTGGCTGCGAATTTTTCGGATCCGTTATAGCCAAAATTAAGCTCGGTAAAATATCGACCATCATAGGCATAGGTGGCTCTTCCGGATACCCCCAGATTTCGCGACGGTAGAGTTGCGTAAGCATTTCCACCTAAGGTGTTCAACGATTCATTGGCTGTAAAAACGAGCAGACCACCTACATCATGCTTTTGCGCAAAGGTGCGATTGTATTGAGTAACAGCCTCAAAATAGAAAAGGCTATTAGCTACGTTCTCGACAATCGGGTCATTTAAAAACTCTGTACCCTCTTGAATTTGGTATAAAAAGTGTTCAATCCCGGATTCGGTTTCCAATTCGGCCAAACCATAGTAAAAGGGTGTAAATGCTCGGGAATTCTGGTTCATGCTGTAATTTCGAACAGAGGCCATCCCTCTGAATTTCAAGCCCTCCGTAATGAAAGACAGGTCTTGCTCAATTTGGAATTGCGATAGGATGGTCGACGAGAAGCGGTCTTTATACCCTTTCACCATATCGGCATAGGGATTTGGCATGCCCCCATTTCCCTTGTTTCCAAATAGCGTGTGATTTAGAAATTCATAATCTTCGGCTTTTGCGTAATACTTCGGAAAATTAACCGGATTGGCTTGCATGACCGAAGCAAAGATGCCATTCGCATCTTCAACAGGACCATTATAACGATCAAAGAGTGAGTAAAATTTAACTGCAGCTTTAGTGGAACGGGTCAAGTTTAAATTGATATTGGCTCGCAGGTTGTATCGGTTGATATCAATGTTGTTATTGAAGTTGTTGAGGGGGTCTACCTTGAGCAATCCTTTTTCATTGGTTGTTGAAACCGACAAATAATACTGTGCCACCTTTCCTCCACCATTCACATTAAGGTTGGCCTTATTATTCACTATGGCCTGATTGAATAGTTCATCATACCAGTCAACATTTGGATAGATGTAGGGATTTTGTCCCTGACGAGTGCCTTCAATCTTTTCTTTGGAATAGAAAAGCAGTGCATTGGGATCTCTGGTTCTTAATGACTTATTATAGAGTTCCATATATTCGACCCCATCCAGAAACTCATTGGTCATCGTTGGGGAAGCCACTGAATTCTCAAGTCTGAAAGTAACCTTTGCCTTGCCCTCACGTCCTTCCTTGGTTGTCACTAAAATGACACCGTTCGCCCCTCTGGCACCGTACAAAGAGGTAGCCGTTGCGTCTTTCATTATGGAAAAGCTGGCGATGTTGTCTACTTCCATTCTAGCCAAATCATTGGTCGAGACTTCCAATCCATCGATCAGTATCAAGGGATTGTTCTTATACCCAAAGGTGGCTACTCCGCGAATGAAAAATTCTGCATTGTCTTCTCCGGGTGCCCCTGACCGCTGATAAGAAATAACACCAGCCATCTTTCCTGCCAGGGCGGTTGTCACATTGGTTGGGGTTACTCTAAGCTCTTTCGGTTTGACGGTAGAGATGGAGGCAATAACACTTTCCTTTTTTTGCGTCTGGAAAGCGATTACCTGAACCTCTTCCATTTCATTAGCCACTTGTTTCATGACTGCATTGATCACGTTTACTTCGCTTACAATCTTGAATTGGGTTTCGTATCCGATGTAGGAGAAGCGGACAGAATCACCACGCGACAAGTTTGCCAGTGCGTATTTTCCCTCTGAATCTGAAATGGTACCATTAGATGGATCACCGACCTCCAACACAGTTACTCCGGGAAGGGCATTTAGGTCCTCATCCAATACCGTTCCTGTAATCATAAGATTTTGAGCCGTGAGACTGCCAGACCAAGCCAGAATGGCTAGTATAAAGCATATTCTCATCATGCAGTGGGGAGTGAATAATTTTCGATTTTTTCCTGACATCTATTTAATCTTATTTTATTATCTGAATAGTAAAAGGTTGTACTTTTCTGTCGTCCTTCAATAGAACAAAATAGTTTCCTGCTGGGAATGAGCTGACATCGATCTGCATCACAGAATCGACATATTTGTGGATGTAAACTATTTGTCCGTGAAGGTTGAGTAACACAATTTCTTTTGTTCCAGCCCCACTGCTTTCAATGTAGAGCATGTCTTTCACCGGATTGGGATAGCATCTGGTATGATGGCTAGCTATTGATGGGGAGTGTGTTAAGTCGCTAAATTCCATCCAATTTAGGTTGTGTTCTCCGCTTCTGGAATAGATTCTAAACACTTGCTTTCCTGCTGGTATTTCCACGGTGGTTGAATAGGTTTGCCAGCTTTGCCAGCCACCGGTGCTATTAAACGTGACGGCCTTGATGGGAACAAAGCGGTCATCCTTAAATAGCATGACCAGGATCTGGGGTGAATCATATAGTGCCGCAACCCTGAATGAGAGCTGGTACTTTCCACCATTCTCAACGTAAAGCAGATAGTCTAGATAATCTTCATCATCCGCATAACCTGAATTAAAACCACCCCCAAGGTCACTGCAATTTTCAATGGCAAAACCATTATTACGGTAGAAATCTTCAATCTCTACTTTCCCAGGTATCACATGATGATAGGCGACTTTATTCTCGACCCCATAGGCTGTGAAGTTCTCGAGCGAATCCTCGTTTGAAACGATACTCTGCCCCCGATAAGATAGCTTGATCACATCGGTTTGGAGGAGGTCTTTATCCGTTAGGAGTGAAATCTTATTGGCCTGATCGGTATTCAAAACAATGCCAGTAATAGTGGCTAAACTGTATCCAACAATTAGCTGAAAATCTGAGATCGGAATGTCTTCAATGGTAGTGCTGACAGGCTTATTCAGGTGAATATGAATCTCGTTGTCAAGCTCACTGGTTTCGGCATGCAAAATGGTAAACGGCATATCAGCAGCTGACCTTGGATTGGTTATTTCGAAATAGTTGAAATTCATTCCAGGTGAATCAAAATACACCCTGAGTTGAACTTCACCTTCAGGGAATATAACTCCCTCAATGCTGCTGTTCTGAAAACTGTACCAATTGTTGGTTTTGTCTATTGGTGTATTCTTGCTGACCCGTTGTCCATTAATCGCAAGGTGGACACTAGCATTGTTTTCACCTGCCGTGTTTAAATTAAGGTCATATGCTTTTGCCTCGCTATGCTTCAGTGTATATTGAAGCCATTCACCAGCTTTTATCCATCCCACATAGAAGCCATTACCCCCCTGGGGATCCTCCAGGCTCCCGATATCCACTGCATCGTTGCGGTATGACCAGCCCTGGTTCCAAGTTGTTTCATTGGCATTGCTGAAGGAGGCATTCATTGAATCAGTATCAAAATAGGCATGGTTGTTTCGTCCATAATCAAAATCAACCGCTGGTATTCGGTCAGCCAATGTCCAGGCCTGGAAGGGAAGTGTTTCTGTGGTTTGAGGTTGTCTGATCAGGGCATCAATAACATCATACTTGATATTGCAGTTTTCGAAACGATGCATTTCTGACCACTCCATCACAGCTTGAAACGCATAATCTGCTGAAACAGTACCGTTTCCACGCCACATCTCAAGTACTTTGTGGTATTTCTCCGGATAGCTAACTTCAAGCACATTGTTGAAGCCCGCTTTTTTGACCGGCCACCACGACCAACCTATGTTCTTTGATTCGCATAAGCTTACCAGATTGGTGAACCAAACATTGGAATTCTCTCCAGATTCTCCTAGCCACAGCGGAACATCAAAATTATCTCTGAGTTGTGTTACCCAATCCAGGGAGCCCTGATCATTGTACGACCAATATTTATGAAAGCTATACACCATATTATCATCCCAGGGAGGAGTGAGACCGGAGAAATTGTTAGCAAAATCATTTCCCTCAATGAAGATGATATGGCTTGAATCATGTTGCCGTATTGCATGGGTTATTTGTGTGTATAATTCTCGGAGCGGTGCATTGTTAATGCCCGGGAAGGTCCAGTTTACTTCGTTCAACAGGTCATAGCCTCCGATCCAGGGTTCATCCTTATACCGTTCTGCCAATATACTCCAAAGCGCTATCGTCTTGTCCTTATTCAGCTGGCTTTCCCAAAGGGATGGTTTATCGGGATCGTAGTCTGAAATGGAAGCATTTTTACCCTGTCCTCCCGGTGCTCCATGCAAATCCAAAATTAGATACATCTGATTCGCTGCACACCACGATAACAAACTGTCTGTCAGATTAAAGCCAATATCCAACCAGGTATTCTCCCCCGGTATTCCCTCCTCCTCAATGGGTAGTGTATACCATTTGTAATGCATGGCCAGACGCACACTATTGAAGCCCCAGGCCGCCATCGAATCCACATCTACTTTTCTGAGATGGTTGCCTAGCCAAGAAGCATAAAATTCATCTGTTCGATCTTCCCCAATGGTCTCAATGAGTTTCTCACGGAATTCGTGCTGTGTACCCGCTATGTCTGAGGACTTCATCATGTATCCTTCTTGCAGCATCCAGTTACCTGTGCCTATCCCTTTCAGAAGGACATTATTCCCAGCTGCATCAACAATGCGTTGCCCTTCGGTACGTAAAAATCCCTGTCCAAACACTGTTGCTGGTGTAAATAGGGCGATCAGAAAAATACTTCCTCCCCAAAACCATCGGTGGCTTGATTCCCAGATCCTCTTTCTGCTATTTCTTTTCACCATTTTCTGCTACTCGTTAATCAGCAAAGTCTTCATTGAATGAGCTGGAATAACACTTTGTGCGCCTTTGCCTTCCATCCAGACTTTGTAATCCATCTGGTGATCGGTTTGATTCATCAAAACAACTGCAATCGATTTATCTGGATTGATAAAAGCAGTGGCCAGTAAATCGTCGTGATTTGAGGAACACACGATTCTTTGTGCCCCTGGGCGGATGTATTTGGAAAAGTGACCCAGGTAATAGAAGGAATTCATGTAGGTCAACTCACCGGTCTTGGTGTTTGCGATGACGGGGGCAAAGCAGTAGTTGGCCACGTGATTGGGACCTCCTGTTTCATCCAACAGGATGTTCCAGTCTATCCACCCTGAGGCTGAATTATTCATATCATGGATAATCGATTCTCCGTAGCGCTCTCCCCAATGCCATTGATCGAGTTGTTCATAGTCAAAAGGGAACACGCATCCTTCTGTGAAAATGGTTTTTTTGTCTGGGAAAGATTGCATCACCTGTCCAACATTGTTGAAGTGATCGCCGGTATACCAGTGAAAGCCAGTACCCCAAATGTATTTTGACGCATCCGGATCATCATAGGCCACCTTAGCTCTTTGATACATAATACCTCGATTGTGGTCCCAGATAATAACTCTTTTATCACCCATTTGATTCTGCTCCAGGGTAGGTCCCAAATAATCACGAACGAAATCACGTTCTTCTTCGGCAGTGTATATACACGACTCCCATCGCTGAACAGCCATAGGCTCATTTTGAACTGTTAATCCCCAAAAATGAATTCCATGTTCTTCATAGGCTTCGAAGAATTTAACAAAATAGTCTGCCCAGGTCTGATTATAAGCTGGTTTGAGTTTTCCACCCTGAAGCATTGTATTATTTGTTTTCATCCAGGCTGGTGGACTCCAGGGTGAAGCCATGAGTTTGAAATCTTTCCCTGCCGTTTTCAAGGCAAGCTTTATAAAAGGAATTTTGTATGCTTCATCATGGGCTATGCTGAAATGGGCCAATTCAATATCTCCATTTACTTCTGAATAGGCATAACTTTCGCTAGAGAAGTCACAACTGTGGATGTGGGTCCTGCCCATAGAATATCCAATCCCATTCTTGGCATCAAAATAGGCGGTGATAAACTCGTCTTGCTTGTCCTCAGGTAGTTTATAAAAGGTTTCAGCTGATGCATCTGTGAGCGCTCCCCCAAATCCTTCAATGAACTGAAATCTTTTTCCTGCATCTAAGATGAGCGTTGGAAAATGCTCATCAGGTTGATCAAAGTCTTCGACCTGTAGTTCCTCCATCTGTCTTAAGCGGGATCCATCCCCCATACTCGTCATGATGGGAATAACACTTTCCAGGTCAACATGATCTGCATCTGTCACAATAGTGCCTGCAACACCTGGCTGGCTTGATTTTGAACCCATGTTCCCCAAATCTGAACAGGCCATTGTAGTAGTCAGCAGGGCCAGTATCAGTAGTTGTCTAGCTATTCTTTGCATGCCTTCACTTAATTTGAAGCTAAGATCCGTTATACGATCTGCAAATAGCTAAGTTCTTCCCTCTCAAATCCTCATTGTGATAAATTGCTACTACTCAAAACTACTCAAGTGGTACTAACTTACAGATTCATAAGGTAGTTCTGGAGAGACTCGTTCGAGTCGAGATTGATCTTTTTTCGTAATCTATAGCGATCATTCTCGACTGCCCGAATGGTTTTGTGCATGAACTCTGATATTTCTTTTGAAGTCAGATTCATTCTGACGTAACTGGCGACCTTAATTTCAGACAGGCTTAAATCCGGATGTTGTTCCCGGAGCTTAGTAATAAAGTTATTATAGAATTTGTCTAATCTTGGCTCTATATACTTCCATTCTTTGTCATCAGCAATTTCTTTATCGATCTCTTCCAAGACCAGCAGGAGCCCTTGCTTAACAGACTCCTTTGCTTTAATCGAAAGAGCCTTCAGCCGATTCTTGTAGGAGATCAATTCACGATTTCGATTAATGGTGTGGTAGGTTAGTTTTTCGAGCTCAGACTCAATATTTTTCTTTTCCAATTCGAGAATCCGGTTGTTCTTTTCTGCTTGTTCCTGTTTGAACTTGTTGCGCAGAACTGACAACCGTGTGAAATAAAGAAAAAGGATAGTTCCCACAACTAGCAAGCCGACCAAAGTCACAAACCAATAGGTTTTCCAAAATGGTGGGAGTACTTTGATAGTAATTTCTTCAGTGTTATTGCCCCATCTCCCATCGTTATTTGATGCCTGAACTTGAAACGAATAGGTGCCATTCTTTAAATTTGAATATGATGCAAAACGATGATTAGCAGTGGTTAGAATCCAATCCTCATCGAAACCTTCCAGTTTGTAACGATATTGACACTTCTGGGGGTGGGTGTAATTAATGGCAGCAAATTCAATCGAAAAAATCTTCTCGGGATAGGTCAGGGTCAGGTTCTTGGTAAACATAATGTCCTCTTCAAGAATCACCCTGTTATTCACCGAATCACCTGGATTTATCTCCTCATTGAGAATACTAAACTTGGTAAAAAGGATATTCGGTAAGTTTTGATTGAATCGGATATTTTGGGGATCAAAAATATCGATGCCATTGATCGAACCCAGCATGAGGATGCCATTTTTTAGGCGGATAAAGGCTTCTGCATTAAATTCATTCGAGGAGAGCCCATCGTAGGTGTAAAACGAATCAAAATGATTGCTTGCTTTCCTGTAGATAGCCAGTCCATCGTAGGTTGATACCCATAAATTACCTACCCGGTCTTCGTGTATTCCCTGGATAATCATCCCGGGTAATCCTTGTTCTGTTGTATACTGGGTTAAGGTTTTATTCCCTTCATGGTATTGATATAGTCCATCTCCCTCGGTGGCGATCCAAATCAAACCCTGGCTATCCTGGAACATGTCGCGGATAACTCCTTCGGTTAATACGTTGAATTGGGTGTTGCTAGTGGCCCGCATCACTTTGCCAGCTTGCTTGTCTAGAATGTAAATACCATCTCCTTCAGTACCAAACCAAATATCTCCATCAGCATCTTCCATCAAAGCCATCACATTGGGCGAACCAATGAGATCTTCTTGATCTGAGAACGGCCCATAATCAATGAATTGGCCTAACTGGTCATCAAAAAGGTCGACGCCAGTCCCGAGCATCCCCAACCATTTTTGATCTCTGCTATCGACCAGTATTGACCATACATTCTCAGAGTGGATCCAATTGGGCCTGCCCGGTTCGTTCACGTATCTAACAAATTGCCCTAAACGCTTGTCGTAAACACAAAGACTACCAGAGTATGTCCCTACCAGGATGTTTCCGGATTGTGTTTCGGCGATACTGGTAATCACGTTGGATGACAAACTGTTTGGATCATCGTCATCACGGAAATAACTGCTGAGCTGGTAGTTTCGATCGATGGTATGTAAGCCTTGTCCATCTGTCCCAACCCATATCGTTTCATCTTGATCCTGGAATAAACTAATAATCGATTTCCCCCTGAAAAAGGCGTAAATGTTTCCCGGAAATTCGGTGTTTCGAAATTTATTCATAAAAGGGTCATAGTAGGCGATACCCTGATCAAAAGTACCGACCCAAATGCGGTTATTTTGATCTCGATAAAGGGTATAAATATGATCACTTGGAAGACTGCCAGGCTCCTGATCACTCCGCAAAACATAGTCAAAATTTTGGGTGTGTAGATCCAAAATATTGATGCCGCCAATGTCGGTGGTAATCCATAATTTGCCCTCCGGAGTGATAAGCATATCACCGTTAAGAACCTCAGTATTTAATCCTTGTTCGGTCCCAAAATGAATGACTTCATTGTTTACCGGATCAAAACGATATAAACCATGTGTTCTGGCAGCAATCCAAATATTCCCATCAGGATCTTCGACCAGTCTTTTGCGGTAGTTAAAGGTGGTTCTACCAAGGGGAATATACTGAATGTCATGAAATTGTCCGGTCGTAGGATTAAAGCGCTGGATATTATCTTCCCAGGTAGCAATGTAGATTTCACCCGAGCGTGTTTCCAACACATCACTCACTAAATAGGAATTGATGCTGGTGGGCGAATCATTCTGTGTATATATTTCAAAACTATCGTTAGCTGGTGTATATATCGCCAGTCCATTATTACTTGCAATATAAACTTGACCGCTGCTAATAACGGTAATCCGGGTTACCTGATCTCCAATACCCTCATCAGGTCCGTATCGAGTAAAAAGGTTTTTCTTCCGGTTATAACGACTCAGTCCGTTTTGATGGGTCCCAATCCAGACATCTCCCTGTGCATCCGTGCCCAGGGCCAAGACGCGATTTCCCGACAATGAGAAGCTGTCTGCAGAACTGCGATAAACAATCATGTCGTAGCCATCAAACCTACACAGTCCATTTCTTGTTCCAAACCACATCAACCCGTCTTTGTCCTGGACAATAGCTTCAACATTGTTGTGGGAAAGTCCTTCAGATTTACTTATGGTTTCAAAGGTATATTGGGCATGAATGGTATAATCGCCAAGGAAGAATAAGCCTGCCATGGCTAACATGTACCATTTGGAAAGATATCTTGTCCACCTTTTTCTCACAACAGCCAGATTCCACATTGAAATTCAAATATCTGTAAAGATAGCGATTCGTGGAAAAGAGTGATTAGGGAAAGGAAGGGTAAAATCTACTAATTGACGAGGATCTTCTCAACCCATTTATTTGATGCTCCTTTGATATGAATAAGATATAGTTTTTCATCTGGCAATTGCAGGGTAATGAATTGCCCCTGCATGTCTCTTTGGTATGCCAATTGCCCTGCCATTGTAAAGGCTTTTACGGTATATGTATCTGAATTTGGAAGGGTGATTTTAACACTTCGATTCCCAATCGGTGAGATAGCTATATCTTGGTGGTTATTTACACCGTTAGAAGTTTTCGGAATACCTGTTTTTACCAGCGAGATTTCTCGCTCAGCTTGTATAAGCAAATTATCCTGAGAATCATGCACTTCCAATTGAACCATGTACACTCCTGCTGGGATATGGTTTACGTTGATATTCAATGAATTACCTAGTGGTTGAGTGATTATGTCGGAACTGGAGATGGTGTGAAAGCTATCCCCTTGCAAAAAAACACGGACTAAATAATCTTGACCGGGTTTAAAAGCAAAAATCTCCCACCGAATGACTTCTTCAGCTTGCTGCCAATCAATATGAACGGCAAGGTCTTCATTCATTTTGATCACATCCGACAGGTTAACTGTTGGACCATAGGATTCTAGCCATTGAATAGACTCCCGCTCAGCCAGTGTTGCATCGCTAAAAAAAGCTTCTGAAACACCTGCCCATAATTCAATGTAATTATCACGTCCACCGTTGCTGAAATCAAACAGATCGTTATCCACATTATCTCGCCCCCAGGTCCAGAATTTGAGTCCTGGGGTCAATCTGTTTTCTGAAATTCTAAATACACCCTCCATATTCTCTTGATTTATCACACCCCAAAAGGGATCACGTAAGTCGTAACCATAAGCGATACCCATATCACGCCATTCATTCAGGTAATCAATGTTTTCGTATGGGTAGGTTTGGCCATAACTTCCAATCCAATTCCCAGGGCTCCATCCGGCTATGTATTGTTCAATGGGAACAACCAATTTGGTGTTAAGAGGCGCTCTTGTGTTACCAGAATCGGAACCTGGAGTCAATGTTGTACAGGTCCAGTATTCATACTTAACCTTTTGGTTCTTGTTGTTTTTCAACTTGACCGTAAAATCCCATAAGGATTCACCACGATGAACCCCAATTTCGACTCGACAGGTGATTCCAGTAATGCCATTGTTGAATTTCCCTGGTGCTCCTGAAAAAGCTGTTGTGTCAGTGTATTCCATAGCAACCACCACACTATCAGGGCTTTCATGCATTGTTTCAAACTTCCAGGGCAGAAGCCAGGTTTTGCCATGTTCAGGCTCCGGAAAAGTAGGAAAGATCCCACCATACACCATAAGCCAATCATAATAAAAGTTCCCATCGTTCATCCCATAGGGCGATCCACAATCACTTTGATACAGGTATTCGTGATTGGTGGGTTTGTATACGAAAGAGAGCACTCTTCCACCATATTCAGGGACAAGGACTAACCTAATCAGTGCATTTTCAATTACCTTCCCATTAAAACTCACCGCTTGCAATGCATTGTCAGCAGTCGAGTAGCTTCTCATGCTGAAATCATCATTCAGCTGAAAACTGTGGGTAGTCCATCTGACGAGGGTATCTCTGATTGAAACCTGAGATTTACAGAGACTAGCTGTCAGAAATAACAAACCCATGACAACAATCCAACTTTTGTGCTTAAGCATAACCAGACGGTTGAATCCAGTTGCCAAAGTTAGGAATTAAGCACAGCACATACCAAGGCTTTCGATAGTTTCACGGGTGTCTTGTCTTACGTCCCCGTCATTTTGTTTCCGCTGGTCAATGTAAAGGCGCGATGCCTGGTACCCGCTGTCCATGTTCCCACTTTTATCCTATCTTCGATCTTCAAATGTGAGCCATATGTCAGACATCAAGAAAATCACCGAATTTCTGATCAATTTTCGTAATGAACGAAACTGGGAGCAATTTCACAATTCGAAAGATCTCGCCATAGCCCTGTCCATAGAGGCGGCCGAACTCAATGAACTATTCTTATGGAAAACCAGTGAACAAACTAAGGATGTTGACCAGGAAAACATTGCCGACGAACTAGCTGACATATTGGTATACAGTCTCATGCTAGCCCATCAGCAAGGCTTTGATGTTGAGGAGATTATTATGAATAAGATGAGGAAAAATGGCGAGAAATATCCGGTAGGAAAGTCAAAAGGAAAATCAACAAAATACACTGAACTGTAACCCAAAACCCAGCACCCAGTACCCAGAAAAATTGACATCACTACATTAATTCTGAGATTGCCTCAGCCAGGCCATGTGTAAAGGTGTTTCATAGACACCTGGTGAAACAAATATTTTGTCATGCTGTCGACCTTCATTGATAAAACCAAGACTTTCATAAAACCGAACATTTCGATCATTGTATTCTCGGGTATATAGCTCAATCCGCAAGATATGAACCATCTCTAGTGTAACAATCTCTATAAAGGCTTCAAACAGTTTTCGCCCTATCCCTTTACATTGATAATCCGGATCGACCACAATCGTTAGGTCGGTCAGCAAATGCTGAAAAGCAAAAATATCAGGTGTATATGCATGAATCTCACCGACCACGCGATCACCAATTCTTGCCACCAAGGTCAATCCCTTCTCAATTGACTTCACTAAAAAATCCAGCACATATTCCTTAGTTACTTCGTCTTCAATCCGAATAATCCCACCAGGATCCTTAGCGACACTTTGATAAACCCTCAAGATCTGGTCTATATCATTCAGGTCACTTGGCAGGATTTGTAATGAATCATTCATCTGCATCTTTGATTAGCCATCTTATTCTTTACCAGTATGAAACATTCTGATAACATAAAAACCGGCAATCACGCAAATGACTGCCGGTTCCATCAGACTCCTCCTGTTCGTTTGGGGGCGTGGAAATTAGTTAGCCCCGACGAATACTCGTGGTGTTATTAATCTGATTTAGGTTCTCCTGCTGGATTATCAGATAATGAGCTTCTCATGTCGGTATCCGCTTCAATATTCTTCAAGCGCATATAGTCCATGATACCCAAATTACCTGCTCTGAAAGCTTCGGCCATGGCAAGTGGAACCTCAACCTCAGCTTCAATAACCTTCGCCCGAGCTTCTTGAGCTTTGGCTATCATCTCCTGCTCAAGGGCAACAGCCATCGCTCTTCTTTCCTCAGCTTTAGCCTGGGCAATATTCTTATCTGCATTGGCCTGATCCATTTGAAGCACAGCACCAATGTTCTTACCAATATCGATATCAGCGATATCTATAGATAGGATCTCAAAAGCCGTTCCGGCATCCAGACCTTTCTCCAGTACCACTTTTGAGATAAAGTCAGGATTTTCTAACACGGCCTTGTGGCTATCAGCCGAACCAATTGATGAAACAATACCTTCACCAACCCTGGCCAATACAGTTTCTTCGCCAGCACCCCCAACCAACTGCTTGATATTAGCCCGAACAGTTACACGAGCTTTAGCTATTAATTCAATACCGTCTTTGGCAACAGCCTTAACCGGAGGTGTGTTGATCACCTTCGGATTAACAGACATCTGAACAGCCTCCAAAACATCACGCCCTGCCAGGTCAATGGCGGTTGACATTTTGAAATCAAGATCCAAATTTGCTTTATCAGCAGAAACAAGGGCATTCACGACGAGCTGTACATGTCCTCCCGCTAAATAGTGCGCCTCAAGGAAATCGCGCTTCAAATCCAATCCAGCTTTTGTACTCGTAATCAAAGCATTGACAATAGTACGGGGTGGTACTTTACGCCAGCGCATGAAAATCAGCTGGAGCAGTGATACGCGTACTCCCGAGATCAGAGCCTGGAACCAGAGTCCGATCGGTACGATGTACAGAATCAAGGCCAATCCAACAATGGATATGGCAATGATGGCAATCAAATACGTAATATTTCCGTCCATATTATTCTTTCTCTATTGGTTTTACATTTACATAGGTATGCGCAACCTTGGTTACTTCTACCTGAGTCTTTTCATCAATGAGTCCACCCATCGAGTGGCCTTCCATCTTTTTGTCATTAATCAGAACTGATCCAATCGGATTCAAACGAGTCAGCGTAACTCCCTGATCACCAACCTGTATACCCTGGCCTTGCAATTCACCCACATTAGAGTCAATATCTGTTTTGAGTGAAATGCGTTTCCAGGTTTTTGCCCGTAAGGCAAAAACCAAACTGATGATGATGATGATCAGTACAGCAGCCAGAACCAGTACTCCGGTTGTGGTATCGAAATTCTCAAAGGCCAGATAAACTGCCCCGCCCATAAAAAGTAAACCCGCTATGCCAGCTATGGTCACACCGGGTACAACTAAAAACTCAAGCAGGAATAGCAAGATTCCGGCGAGTATTAGTAAGAAGATTCCTACGAGTGTCATGTATGAACTTAGTCGATGGTTACTTGAAGTCCCCTTTCCAGCAATGCAGTTCGCATGGGTGATAAATCATCCAATGAACCGGTTTTTACATCGCACTTTCCTTTGTAGTGCGTAATGTAGGCACACTGTTCAGCCTGAACTGAATCGTGTTGGCATACCTGTATCAACGAATCAATCACGTGATCAAAGGTATTTACTTCGTCATTATGCAAAATCAAAAATCGGACCGGATCCTGTTTTTCATTGACCGATGGCTTGACTTCTGGCTTTTGCCGTACAACATTTTGTTCCATCCCTTGTATTATTTTCTGTTCCAGGATTTCCCGAAAAGGGGATGCAAAATACAAATTTTTATTGACAACTTGAGCTCAGATTGTTAATAAAGTTCCAGAAAACGGACAGAATCACGGGCTAATAAGTTGATATATTTGTAGATTAACCCAACGACAGATTTTTACATATGACCCACTTGAAAGAAGGAGATGCAGCCCCAGATTTTAGTTTTAATACTGCGGAGGAAGAAAAGGTAAGTTTGAAGAACTTCGCAGGAAAGAAGTTGATCCTCTATTTTTATCCAAAAGACAATACCCCTACCTGTACGGTGGAAGCCTGCAACCTCAGAGATCATTACGATGAGTTGGTACAATTGGGATTTGATGTGATCGGTGTGAGCGCAGACAGCGAAAAATCACACCAAAACTTCAAAACCAAGCACAACCTTCCATTTCCCTTGCTCGCAGACACCGAAAAGAAACTAATCGAGTCGTATGGCGTTTGGGGAGAAAAGAAAATGATGGGACGAACCTATATGGGTATTCACCGGGTGACTTTTGTGATTAATGAATCCGGCAGGATAGAAAAAATCTACACCAAAGTGAAATCAAAAGAGCACACTGAACAAATTCTCGCAGATTTTAGATAAAATTGCCTCGTTTTTTCCATTTGACCATTTAGATCGCATCTATATTTATAGATACCAACAAAGAAAGATTATGAGTAAAGAAGCAAATCAAAATCAGGAACGCTTGAAGGCCCTGAAACTGACACTTGACAAGATTGAAAAAAGCTATGGCAAAGGCACCATTATGCGTATGGGCGATGATGCAATCGTGGATGTTTCAACCATTCCGACTGGATCATTATCACTGGATATTGCTATGGGTGTTGGTGGCTATCCCAAAGGACGTGTTGTCGAAATTTATGGTCCTGAATCATCGGGTAAAACCACGCTGGCTATCCATGCGATTGCCGAAACCCAGCGACAAGGTGGAATCGCGGCGTTCATTGATGCCGAACATGCCTTTGATCGTTTTTACGCAGAAAAACTGAAAGTAGATGTTGAAAACCTGCTGGTTTCACAACCAGACAATGGTGAGCAAGCCTTAGAAATAGCCGATCATTTGATCAGGTCTGGCGCCATTGACATTATCGTTATTGACTCAGTAGCTGCACTGACCCCAAAAGCTGAAATTGAAGGAGAAATGGGTGAATCAAAGATGGGCTTGCAGGCCAGACTAATGTCACAGGCCTTACGTAAACTCACTTCAAATATCAGTAAAACAAATACCTGCGTGATATTCATTAATCAGCTCCGTGAGAAAATCGGTGTCATGTTCGGGAACCCTGAAACCACTACGGGTGGCAATGCGCTTAAGTTTTACGCATCAGTTCGTGTAGATGTGAGAAGAATAGGTCAGTTGAAAGACGGAGAAGAGGTTACCGGAAATAGAACCCGGGTGAAAATTGTCAAAAACAAAGTGGCGCCTCCTTTCAAAAAAGCTGAATTCGACCTGATCTATGGTGAGGGTATATCAAAAATAGGCGAAATCATTGATCTCGGGGTTGATCTGGATATAATCAAAAAATCAGGGTCATGGTATTCCTATGGAGATACCAAACTGGGTCAGGGCCGGGATGCAGTCAAAAACCTGCTACTGGATAATCCAGAATTGTCTGATGAGGTTGAGAATAAGATACGAGAAGCATTGAATTATGAAGGATAAGATGATGGAGAGACGAGAGACGAGAGGCGAAAGACGAGATGTTGTCATGGTTGTCATGGTTGTCGTTGTTGTCATGGTTATCCTGGCTGGTGGATGTAAATCCATAAACAAGAGTGACAATGGAAACAGTGGAAGTAGCAATCAGGCTGAGGTTATTGATTCATTAGTTGTGGATTCAGTTTTGACAGTTGAGGATCTGACAACCATGATTCGGGAGAATCCCAGGAATCCTGCATTGTATGCCCAGCGTGCTGCACTTCAGGCCCTGGCAAATCGGTATGAAGAGGCTATCAATGATATATCTTTGGCCATACGGCTTGATTCGATGAATCCGGTCTTTTTTGTTTCCCAGGCTGAATATTTTATGTATGGTGGGCAACCCAACTCAGCTAAAAAAAGCTTAAATGATTGTCTGAATATTTTTAAAGACAACACAGAAATCATGTTGAAGCTGGCTGAAATTCACTTTTACCTGCAAGAATATACACCGGCCCGAATTCTGCTGCGTGATGTCAATACCATTGATGATGACATCGCCCAAACGTATTTTCTGGAAGGATTGATTCTGCTTGAGAATAGAGACACAACTAATGCAATAAGAAATTTGCGTTATGCCATTGAGAAAGACCCTGAGTTTTATGCCGCCTACGTGTCTCTCGGTCGCGTCCATGGCCAACAAAACGACGATCTGGCCATTGATTATTATCGCTCAGCCTTGGATATCATGCCCGACAGCTATGAAGCCCGATACAACCTTGGCCTCTATCTGCAAGATCACAATTACCCGGTTGAAGCTGAGAATGAGTACCATTACATCATCAACAATGTCGATTCTACGGTTGCTAGCCCTTATTACAATATCGGTTACATCAACTTGATATACAAAGAAGACTTTGACCAGGCCCTTCAGTTTTTCACCTTGGCGCTCGAGAAAGAACCAGAATATGTTGAAGCCTGGTACAACCGGGGTTTTGTTTATGAGGTGACTGGCAAATTGAATAAAGCAAGGAGTGATTATCAAGAGTCCCTTAAAATCAATGCAAACTATCCCTTAAGCATCAAGGGGCTCAACCGACTTGACGAAGGAAAACCTTTTCAATACAAATAGCCATGAAACATATCAGTTTATTCCTGTTAACCCTGTTGGTTGTTATCAGTAGCTGCACCCGTGTATCTAATGATAATACCTATCAACCCAACGCTCCTGTACTGACCAGTGATGTCATGACTCCTGAAGTACTGTGGTCATTTGGACGAATGAGTGGGGTAACCCTGTCACCCGACAACAGTCAGCTGTTGTATGGAATCACCTATTACAACCTCGAGGAGAATCGTTCATATCGCGATCTGTATGTACAAGATATAACTGATGGAGAACGCAAAACCATTACCCAAACCAATGCCAATGAATACAATGCAATTTGGCGTCCGGATGGTGAACGCATAGGTTTTATTCGAGGTGGTGAGGTGTTTGATATGGATCCTGATGGTACAGCAGTTAAGGTGATAAAGGGCCTGCCGGATGGCATTGGTGGATTTGCCTACGCTCCAGACAATACCCACCTTGTTTTTATTAAGGAGGTTAAAATTGAGCCAAACGTTCAAGACCTGCATCCTGATCTGCCTGAAGCCAATGCCCGGTTAATCGATGATTTAATGTACAGACACTGGGACACCTGGATTGATACCTACACCCATATTTTCATTGCAACATACGAGCAGGGTGAAGTCACTGAAATCATTGACATCATGGAAGGTGAACCCTGGGAATCACCAATGAAACCGTTCGGCGGAATGGAACAGATCACCTGGTCACCAGATGGCGAAAACCTGGTCTATACCTGTCGAAAGAAAAAGGGTGTTGATTATACGCTCTCAACAAATTCTGATCTATATGCTTATAATCTGGCATCACGACAAACCAGCAACCTGACAGAAGGAATGATGGGTTATGATATTAATCCCGCTTTCTCACCCGATGGACAGTGGTTGGCCTGGGAAAGCATGGAAAGAGAGGGCTATGAGGCAGACAAGAACCGCTTCTTTCTTATGAACATGAATAGCCACGAGAAGACCTATGTGACACAGTCATTCGACCAGGGGGTGCATGCACTGGCCTGGACAGCCGATAGCAAGTCGGTCTATTTTGTATCTGACTGGCATGCAACTGATGAGATATACCGCTTTGATTTGCAGACCACTGCAATTGAAAAGATTACCGAGGGGATTCACAATTATGCTCAGGTATTTCCGATGGAAGACCAGCTGATTGCAACCCGCAAATCGATGTCAAAACCCGATGAAATCTATTCAGTCAATCCGGCCACAGGTGAAGCAGATGAAATCAGTTTTGTGAATAAAGACCTTCTTGATCAGCTTACCATGGGCCGGGTTGAGGCGAGATGGCTCACCACAAGCGATGATAAGCAAATGAAAGTTTGGGTAATTTACCCACCCCATTTTGATCCCAATAAACAGTACCCGGCTCTACTCTATTGCCAGGGAGGCCCCCAGGGAACCGTGAGTCAATTCTGGTCTTATCGCTGGAATTTCCAGATGATGGCTGCCAATGGCTATATTGTAGTGGCTCCCAATCGAAGAGGGCTGCCGGGATTCGGTCAGGAGTGGCTCGAACAGATCTC
>CAYUGX010000059.1:0-18393 GCA_964444375.1 uncultured Porphyromonadaceae bacterium
CACAACGAATTCAGCAAAACGACGATTTGTTTAAACCATATGCGAAACGAAGGTCAGACTATATTGGTCGATCTATTCCGGGGAGCATTTTTGAAGCTCGGCTCGATTTAACTCACCCACTTGGATTTGGCTATTCAAATCAGCAGATCAGCATTTTCAAGAACTCTACAAGTTTCGTGGCTCCGTCGAAAAACCCATATGGTAACCCCTTGTATTATACCAACAATCCACTCCAATCAGGGTTTATTAATCAGGCAAACCTTGAAGCCATTAAAGAAAGTGTCATTGTACAAGCCTATTCAGTAGGTAGTGGAAAAGTCATCAGTTTTTTCGATGATCCGTTCTTCAGGGCATACTTTGCCGGCGAACACAAGCTGTTTCTGAATGCCGTTTTGTTTGGCGAAAGATTTTAAAATCTCATTTGAAGTTTGATATATACGTTTCGCCCGGGTTCAACATTGATCAATCCCCGATTTGTTGCAAGATGATTGACGTAGTCTCTGTTGAATACATTATTCACCCCGGTAAAAAATTGAAAGCTGGCTGGTCCAACCTGTCTGGGAACACTGAATAAGGTGAAATCAGAAATATAGTATCCTGGGCTTGCATTTTCACCTGCAGCAATTTTGTTTTGCGCAGCCACTCCGGTAGTTGTCCAGGATACATTGAAGATACCCGGCAATTGATAACGCATTCCAAGTGAAGCTGAGAAGGGCGCAATAAGTGGTAGATCGGTACCATTTTGAGTATCCCAACCACGAACATAAGCTGCCTGGAAATGAGCAACCAGTGAGGAACTAATGGCATAGTTCGCTTTAGCTTCAAATCCCATCAACCAAGCCTGGTTGACGTTGGTATTGACCAAGGCAGGAAGTGTATCAGTTACCACATACTCATCATCAACAAACAATCTCTTTTCAAAGTCACCGGGCATTTCAACTATCATATTCGTAATGTAATGGGCAAAACCGTTGATTTGTGCCGTAATATTATCGTTCCAGAACCGCAGTCCCAAATCAGTAAACCAGGCTTTTTCAGGATCCAATTCAGGATCACCAATACGTACCTTTGCGCCGAGATCGATATATTTAAATCGTTCTTCAAGAGATGGTGACCTGAATGAACGACCGAAATTGGCCGTTGCGTCCAGCTGTTGATTTAGATGATATAAGGCACCTGCATGTGCACTCCAGGAAAAATCCATTTGTTGGTCTGCCTCAAAGACTAATTGTTGTCCAGGAACGGGTTCTTTCGCCTGTTCGTTAATGGTCAGGCTTATGGGATCGATGGCCTGTTCGTTGCTTACACGAATTCCATCGATACGAGCACCTAAACTGAGTGTTAAACGGTCATTTAACAGTGTATATTCATCTTGAAGGAACAAGCCTGCTGAGCCAAAAGTCGCATCGGGTATGGGATTTTCGCCTTTAACCAACTCAAGTACTTGAAGTACGTTATCAAAATCGTCGAGTATTTCCTGGGTAATGTATTTGTATCTGATTGTCTCAATACGGCGTTGCCAAACATCGATCCCTGCCAATAATTGGTGCGAATCAGACCACTGCCATGTCCCCGTTAAGCTTCCACCATGCGTATAATGTACTCCAGATGGCATGACTCGATTTGCAGTTATTCGATTGTTACCAGCAAGAACCGATCCTGCGTTGGGATACATCCGTACATCGCGATCAATCATTTGGTAGTAATATTTGAGTTCAATACGTTTTAGCTTTTCACTCAAATCCTTGATGCTATATGCTGCTGTTACCAGACGACGGTTTGCCAGATCATAGCTGGCAATTGCTGTTGGTGCCAATGGAGCACCTCCTGGAATACCCACATTATTTGCCATAAATTCTTGAGCCTGAAATACGAATTCATGGTTCTTAAGCGGCTTTACCCCAAAAGACGCATTGAAATTATGATCTTCAAATTGGGAGTTTTCCAGAACACCTTCAGGAGTCATGATATTCCCTGCAACGCGATATCCACCACTCACTCGGGCAAACCATTTTTTGCTACCTGTATGTAAGGCAACATGGGTGCCCAACAGGTTATTGACTCCTTCATATAAGGCGGTTGCTTCACCATGCACTCCCCAGTTATTAAGATATTCTCCTTTTTTCGTAATTACATTCACAATGCCGCCAATTGCCCCTGTGCCATATAGGGTAGAAGCTGCACCTTTAATTACCTCAACCCGTTCAATCTCATGCACATCAATCATAGACAAGCTACCTGCCAAATCGGTAGCTGTTTCGATTCGGCTTCCGTTAACCAAAGATACCAGGCGATTTTCACCCAGGCCCCGAATAGAAACAGATGTTCCCCAGGCACCATCACGGTATAAAGCAATACCCGGCTCCTGGCTCATCACATCCGCCATTGAGCGAGAAGAGTTTCTTGGAAAATATTGACGAGGTATAACTTCGATGGGTAGTGCCACGTTGCGCTCTGCTTGTTCATACCTGATGCTGGTAACACTCACCTCTCCCAGTTCCATTAAACCCGGAATCAGGGCTAGCGTGAGCTGTTTGCTTTCGCCTTGGGTTAATTGGATTTCTTGATGTAAAACTTGATACCCAATATTACGCACTGTCAAGCGATAATTACCTGCCTCCAGATCTGAAAATGAAAAATCACCCTCCACATCTGAAATAGTTATCAAAAAGCTTTCCCATCCGGCAGGGGATGATTTAGCCAATTGTACATGGACAAATGGAAGTGTGAATTCAGATTTTGAATCAGTGACCTGACCGGTTAGCTGGCTATCCTGCCCACTGATTTGCATCGATACCAACAGCAAAATTGCGGTAAAATAATAATGGAGGGATTTAATTGTTTTCATCATGGTTCTTGAGCTTTAAAACAACAGATTTAACAGACACACCATTGATCCTACCAAGACGACCTGTAAGTGCACTGATCTGATCGGTTGTTCCTTCCAGAACCAATGAAATGATGGCATCTCCTGTAGAATGAACCGGCAAGCCTTGGCGACCGATGATCACCTCTGCAAACTCCGAAATGACCCGATTGAGGTCGGGTGTTACCGATTTTTCATTTACCAGAATAAGAATGCTGCCAATTCTCTTTTCCATTAGAACAACCTTTGGATCAGACCTTAATTGAATCATTGCATATGATACAATCAAATGCAATGATGTGTTAATACCTTTTCAAAGGTAACAGAAAACTACAGAGCTGCATCATGATTTCAATTAGTTTATTCATAAGGCCATCCTACTAACAGCCAGGGCCTTGATTCGGCCATAAGTTGCAGTAGACTATCAATAACCGGCTGATAAGCCTCATTCCCGTAGAGGTTATGCAGCTCATCAGGATCATCTTCTCGATCGTACAAATCAGCCGCTGAATCACCAGGAGTTATTCCAAGTTTGTAATGGTGGGTAATTATGGAATACGTTCCACGAATCTCATTATAAACATGGGGTTTGATTACTTCATTCTGATCAAGCATGAGGGGCCAAAGATCTTCCCCATCAAGCGATTCAGGTGGCACAATGCCTGCCAAATTTAAAAAGGTAGGCATCAAGTCGACATGAGCAGAGAATGAGTTGGTTCGTCCTGGAGATATAAAACCAGGAAACCAGGCAATCATGGGTACATGTGCTGAGCGTTCATAATGCGTGCCCTTGTGTATATTCTCATGGTCACCTAAATGGGCTCCATGATCAGAGCTGAACACTATCAGTGTATTTTTCAGCTGCATACGGGCTTTCAAAGACTCGATAATCAAGCCAAGCTGTTCATCAATCATGGTCAGGTTGCCATAATGTCCCGCTCGAATTCTGTGAATAATAGAATCATGCGAGTCAGGTACCGATTCCATATATTTGGGGAGTCTTCCTGTGTAATTGTAACGAACCCGCGTATGATCAGGCGGTTTTGAAGCCAACTCCCCTGGTAAAGACCTGGCTTTTGGGAGGTTCATAGTCAGATATGGACTCGTGTACCGGGCAGGCGGATCCCAGGGATTGTGCGGACCGCAAAATGACACCCACATGAACCAGGGTTGTGGCAGGCTGTCTTTCTGAATAAAGCGAACTGACTGATTACCTATGAAATTATCAATATGAAGACTATCTGCAAAGGGCCAGTCATATACGCCGTAAATAGATGTACTTCCCTGCAACTTCAAATAATCCCAGCGTGTCATCCCAGCCTCTTTCAAATAAAGGGCATAATCGTCTTGCAACAGCGTATCGCGTGCCCCATTTTTCTTTCCTTCAGCTGTAATTCGAACATCATAGCCTGCCATCCGGGTGAATGGGCTGAAATGCATTTTGCCAATTCCAACGGTATAATAGCCTGCCTCCTTGAGGAGTTCCATGAGAACGGGGCTTCCCTCCGGAAGCCATGTTCCACCATTGTCCCAAAGTCCATGATAATGCGGAAATCGCCCTGAAACAATGGTGTATCGAGAAGGCATGCAAATAGGGGCATTGCAATAATGATTTGCCATAATCAATCCTTCATTGGACAATCTATCCAGGTTTGGCATTTGTAACCACGATTTTTCTGCTTGAATATCCTCCCAGGCCTGATAATCAGTCGTCACAAATAATATATTTGGCTTCACCGGACGGTCGGTCTGACAGGCTATGCTGAAGCCAACTAATAAAATGAGTACAAACTGTATAGCTCTCATAAGATGGTACATTAGCCTCTATAAATATAATTCATATTGTCTACACAGAAATATCATGGTATTGCTTGGAGCAATGTCGTACATTAGCACAAAATAAATCTCAATGAAGCGAGTTGCTTACCTGATAGCTATCATTCTACTATTTACGATTAGTTGCAAAAAGGAATCAATTTTACCTGACTGCCAGATCAATACATTCAGTCTGATTGAATTCCCGGATATTACTTTCACTATTAACACTTCAACCGATCCTGCTACCATCAGCAATGATGAACTATTTATGTTCGATGTTGATTTGAAATCAGTAACCCTTCGTTTTAGCTTGCTGGAGGAAGGATCGCTGTGGTCGGTATCTGAAGAATTGTTCTCTGAAAGCAGCGTTATGGACCTGTCCAGTCCGGTAATATTCAAAACTATCGGTACTGACGGAATTATTGACAAATATTACATTCTTGATCTCAACATCAAAGCACCTGACGCTCCTAAAATTGAGTCTTTGAGTTTTGACCTGAATCCCAATCACATTACTCCATTGGCTGGTTTGCTGGAACTTGAATTATCAACAGCCTGTACCCTGCAAATTATCATCACAGGACAGGACCAAAATGATTTTATCAAGACATGGAATAATCCCTCAACATCATTTTCAGTACCTGTCATTGGACTTTATCCCGATTTCCAGAATGAAGTTGTGGTTCGAATAACCGATGGCCTGGGTCTGATAAATCAGGAAAGAATGTACATCCATACCGATCCCCTCCCAGAGGACTATCCTGAACTTGAGATCATCGAGAATAAGCCATCAAAAGCCGAACCCGGATTTTACCTTGTTGAACTTCAAAGACTTGTAGAAGGCATTACAGGTGATCGACAGAACTTCATATCGATGATCGATCAATATGGAAAGGTTCGTTGGTTGTATAGGGGATCATATGATGCCGTTTTTCAACGCATGTATAATGGAAACTGGCTCGTAGGAATTAACCACAAACTTGTTGAAATGAACATGCTTGGGAAAAAACTGGGCTTAGAGATTGAGGTTCCCGGATTCCATCATGATGCGATTGAATTACCGGGTGGAAATATTCTGGCACTTGGTGACTACGAAGACAGTTTTGAAGATGCTATGTTTGAGTTTGACCGTTTAAGCGGTTACATGGTCAGAGAATGGGATTTCAGAACAATATTGGATACTGCTCGTCCAAAAAACCCTGGTCACCCAAACCCAATTGACTGGTTCCATAACAATGCAGTCACCTACGATAGCATCGACCATGCCTTTATTTTATCTGGCAGAAATCAGAGTGCCCTAGTTAAGATTGATTATGCTAGTGATGAAATTGTTTGGATCCTGAGTAACCATGAAAATTGGGGAGAAGAATTCCAAAAGTACTTACTAACACCAATAGGAGATAATTTTGAATGGCCTTGGGGTCAACATGCCCCCATGCTTTCGTACAATACAAATAGTCGACTCATCTGCTTTGACAATGGGAGTAACCGCAGTTGGACCGACCCACTTGATCCAATGGAAAACTATTCAAGGGGTGTTGAGTATGAGATTGACGAGGCTAATATGCAAATCAGGCAACTTTGGGAGTATGGGAAAGTACGCCAACACGAACTATTCAGCGCCTACATCAGTGATGCGGATTATTTGCCAGTAACAGATAACCGACTGTTGTGCTTTGGTGGTATTTTGAAGAACCTGAATGGTGAAGCAGTTGATGTATTTGACCCTGAGACCAATCGGGTTTCAGTCGCCAAAAACGAGATCCGGTTAATAGAAGTTTCTTTTTCTGGTGAAGTTGTTTTTGAAATGAGAGTAACCAGTGAGGAAACAAACCTCGAAGGATTCCGGTCATATAGGGCAAAAAAGGTACCGCTCTATCCAGTTCCGGTACAGTAAGATGCTATCTCTGAAAAAAATAATGTTTCTGTTCTGTCTGATCTCCTGTCTGGGCTGTAAACCCTCACCAGATGGAACACAGTCTTCCTCAATTCGAATTGTCAGTCTGAAAGGCCCGAGCGGGATGAGCTTGGTTACTATGATGGCGTCGACCGACTCATTGGCAAATCACAAAGTAGAATACACTTTGCTCAATGAACCCAGACAGGTTCGTGCCCTGTTGTTAAAAGAACGTTGCGACTTTGCTTTTCTGCCAATGAATATGGCAGCCATTCTATACAACAAGGGACTGCCCTATCAACTGGCAATGGTCCCGGTTTGGGGAACCCTGTATCTGTGTGGATCAGATGAGACTGTGAAAAACGTCGGTGATTTGAAAGGCAAACGGGTGCATCTGATGGCCCGAGGCATGAACCCGGATCTGATTTTCAGGTTCTTACTAAAAGAAAATGGGATTGATCCAGATTCAGATCTGAATTTGGATTACTCTTTCCCGAGTCATATTGACCTGGCCAATGCGGTAAATGCAGATATCGCTAAGCTGGCAGTACTCTCTGAACCACAGTTAAGCCTGGTCAAACATAAGAATCCGAAGATTCATACTTTGATTGACTTGAATGCCCTCTGGGAATCAGTGACCGGTTTTGCCATACCGCAAACAGCATTGGTGGTTCATTCAGCACAAGCGAAACAAAATCCCTTGCTCGTGAACGCTTTTATTGATCGGTTGCAAGCAACAGTAAAAGAAGCAAATAGCTTTCCTCTCAAAACAGCTCACCAAGTGGTTGAATACACGATCCTACCCGATGCTGCTGTCGCCCAACAAGCCTGGCCAGCCTGCCATATCAACCCTCTAACAGTCTGGGACTCGATGGATGCCTTAAATAAATACCTGGAAGTTTTTTATACTTTTAATCCAGTAACCATCGGTGGTCAAATTCCGGATGAAGGATTTATTCTCAAAAAATAGAATTATCACAGTTCTTTCGGTTCTGATTCTCTTTCTAATTTGGGAAGTGATTGCTCGATTGATGGCGACTGAAGCGATCTTACCAGGTCCCCTCACTACTTTTGAGGCCCTTTTCAAATTAGTGCTTGAATCGAGTTTCTATCATGCGTTGGGCAGTACCTTATTAAGAGGCCTAATTGGTTTTTCACTGGCATTGACAACCAGTCTTTTATTGGGTATTCCGGCAGGACTTAACCAGGGATTTGCCGCCTTTTTATCACCCTGGTTGGTCACCATACGATCTACTCCCGTAATCTCCATCATTCTTTTGGCTCTCATTTGGTTCAATGTTGACCAGGTACCGGTTTTTATCGGTTTCCTAACCATGTTTCCGATCTTATGCACCAATTTATCCGAAGGGATTCGATCAATTGATCCCGGTATAGTTACCATGGCCCGTCTGTACCAGGTACGTAAATCCAGAATCCTCAGCGAGGTTATTCTTCCCGGAATCGTGCCTTTCATTTACAGTGGTCTCTTGACGGGGATTGGTTTTGGTTGGAGAGCCATAATCATAGGTGAAGTACTCAGTCAACCCAGATTTGGGATAGGAACTGGTATGCAAGTCGCTCAGTCGTATCTCCTGGTTGCTGAATTGATCTCCTGGACACTCATTGCTGTGATCATTGGTTTTGCATTCGAGATTCTCTTAAAGAAAACTATTCAACCTTTCATCCGTTGGTCTGAAAGATGATACCTATAGAAAATATCAGTTTTAGCTACGGCGATAAGATAATTTTTTCTGATTGCTCACTGACCCTGCAAGGGGACAAGATCAATTGTTTTTTGGGGCCATCAGGCTGTGGTAAAACAACGCTATTAAATCTACTCGCTGGGATTTCTCAACCCTCATCTGGTCGGATATTAGGAATTGATCACCTGGTGCCCAGCTATATTTTTCAGGAAACCAGAATTCTTCCCTGGAAGACCGTGTATGGAAATGTTGTACTCCCTCTGAAAGATAAACTGTCACCCGATCGGATTCAGGAACAGTGTGAGAAATACCTCAAACTGGTAAATCTTTGGGAGGATCGTAATGCCTACCCTGGTCAACTAAGCGGAGGCATGAAACAACGGGTTTCCATTGCTCGAGCTTTTGCTTATCCATCGAATCTGGTATTGATGGATGAAGCGTTTCAGAGTTTGGATGTGGCAACAAAAAATGCTTTACTTGCAGATTTCGCTCAAAGCTGGGCCAGTGATCCACGCACCGTGGTATTTGTGACGCATGATGTTGACGAAGCCTTACTGCTCGGACAACAACTCTTCATTTTACCCACACCACCCATCCGGAAGGTGAAAACTAAAGTCATTGACCAAAATCCCGGATTTGGGCGGAGACAAACAGATGATATCAGGCGATGGATTTTGAGCGAGTTTGATCAATAAATGAGCTCTCTAATAGCCTCCAGGTCTGTGTTGATCGATTCTTGATCGGGGGCTGACGGAAATGGCCAATCGTGAAGACGTTTGTGAAAATCAATTTTAGTAGGCCATTTCAACAATGCCGGTTGAATAACATCGGCATAAAACCACAGTTCATCGGAATCAGCTTTCTTGCCAACCCAGATTATCCCCTTCACTCGTTGGTTGTTGATCGACACCGAAGCTGCATAGGTCCCAGGTGGAGGTAACAGTTTCTCATTGTCGTTGGTCGAAATATGCCACAAACCGGTTGTGTGAATTAAATTGCGATCAAAAGCGAATAATGAATACGGACGATCAAGATACGCGTTGGCTCGCTGTATATATCCTTCCTCCACCGATTTTCTGATTTTTGTTGAACTGACCGATTCGTTTTGAATATCCTGTTCGGGAATTTCCTCAACCGTAAATCCATTCACCTGACCCATGCTTTGAAGTTGTTCAAGGTCTCCTGCTCGGTTGTGTCCAAAATGATGATTAAACCCAATAATCACGTGGCATGCCTTTAACTGTTTGACAAGGAACTGTTCAACAAAATCTAGTGCTGATGTTTTAGAGAAATCAAGTGTGAACTCGACAATAACCAAGTGATCAATTCCAGTTTCTCGAAGGGCAACAACTTTCTCAATCTGGGTATTTATCATGCGTAATTCTTTGCCGGCAGCCTCTGGATACAGAATTTTTCGTGGGTGGGGATAAAAAGTAATGAGCACAGATTCAGCGTCATGGTCTTTTGCGCGCTGAACGAGGTGACTGAGAATTACTTTATGTCCAACGTGAACACCGTCGAACGAACCTGTGGTAATAACTGTTCTTGGCAGATTTAGCCCGTCAAAGCCCTGATGTACTTTCATGCGATCGATTAGGAAAAACTCTTCTTTTCTTCTTCTTGCTTTTTCACAAAGTAGGCTACCTTTTCCATCGATGTAATCATGTCATACTCTTCAAGATAGACATTGGGTGGCATATTGAGCGGGACGGTAGTGAAATTAAGAATTCCTTGAACTTGATTATTGGCGAGCAATTCCGCGGTACTTTTAGCGTATTCAGGAGGCAGGGTTAAAATGGCTATACTAATAGATAGCTTTTTAATCAGTTCTGGCATTTGATCGGTGTGATAACACTTTACACCACTGATTACGCGTCCAACTTTCTCTTCTGACACATCGAAGGTGGCGACAATATTCAGTTTTGAGCGCTTCCCTCTGAAATAACCGGTAACGGCCTTGCCAAGATTACCGACACCAATCACGGCAATGTTTAGGCCTTGAGGGGTATCTATTAGCTGCCCTATAGCTCCCACCAAATCTTTGATGTTGTAACCTTTTCGTTGCATACTGCTAAATCCCATCAGCATCATGTCTCGTCGCACTTGAACAGCAGTTATGTGATTCAATCCTGCTAATTCGTGGCTAAAGATGTGAGTTTGACCTTTCGCCATACAGTCTAACAGAATTCTTCTGTATTCACTTAGCCGGGCAACCGTTTTCTCAGGAAGACTCATGTTTCAGGTTATTGGAATTATAATCAAACATACAAAAAAACTATCTCTGTGGAAAACGTAGAGTAAAGGTTGATCCAATTCGTTCACGGCTGGTGAAGGTCACCTGGCCATGATAGAAATCCACAATACGCTTTACAATAGACAATCCAAGACCACTACCGGCTATATGCCGGGTGTTGTCGTTGCGAATTCTGACAAACTCCTGAAAAAGTTTGCTTTGGTCCTCCTCTGGAATTCCGATACCGGTATCCTTCACAACAATCTTCATGTGATCATCTTCCTGAACTAAGGTACATATAACTTTCCCTTGTGATTTGTTATATTTAATTGCATTTGATAAAAGGTTATTTAACATGATCTCTACATCATCCTGATCGAATGCAAATACCAGTTTCTCTGGGGCCACTAATTCAACATCGACTTCCATATGTATTGACATGGGCTGTAAGGCGTCGATTGAATACCTGGCCAATTCCACCATATCAACCGGCTTAATCTCCCTGGCCTTCTTACCTGAATCGATCTGAGTGAGGTCAAGGAAATCCATAATGAGTTTTCGCATCCCTTTGACGCGCTGTAATGCCCGGGTAACCATTTCATCGTAATTCTCAATTTGCTCTCCAGCCTGCCTTTCTTTGATTATGTTTAGATAGCCTTCAACGGCATTGAGTGGGGTTTTCAATTCATGACTCAACACAGATAAAAATTGAAACCGGATTTGTCGACCTTCTCGATTCATCTTCCGAGTCATCCTCTTTAGGAACAAATGCTTGGTAATGTTTTCCATTGAGGAGCGCAGCTCTTGTGGAGTAAAGGGTTTAGGAACAAAATCATAAGCTCCCATATTTGTTGCCTTGACCGCCAACTCAAGTGAGGCAAAAGAGGTGATCATCATGACTTCTATGTCCCATTGCAACTGGTTGATATACTCAAGTACTTCAATACCATCCATTTTCGGCAGCTTATTATCCAAAAGAACGATATCGGGTTTGGTGTTATTGAGCTCCTCAATCGCGGCTTCACCTGATTCCAATTCAGTCACCTCATATCCAATATCCTCGTCCATAAATGGATACCCAACAACAAAACGTTCTAGTGCACGACTAACACCCATTCGGATTCCTGGTTCATCATCCACCACGAATACTTTTAATTTTTCCACTGTATTATTTCAAAAGTTGTTTAATATGGTTGAGCAAAGCCTCTTGGTTTAGCCCTTTTTCCAGGTATCGATCTGCTTTTATCCACGATTGGCTTTCTTGACTTCGCAAATCGAAGCGGATTCCTGTTTCTGGGGTTACCGCAGTCAGAATAATGACAGGCACATCCGGATAGTATTTCTTACTTAAGCGACTCAGAATAAAACCAGAATCTTCCCGATCCATCATGAGATCAAATATGGCCAAATCGGGCTTATTCTTCTCAAGCCAATCTATGGCCGCGGCTTGCGAACCTATTGTAACAGACTGGTATCCATTATTAATTAATAATAAATCCAATTGAAACAGGCAATCTGGATCGTCATCAACAATCAGTATCTTTTTATTCAACTTATTCATTACTTGGTAATCTTAGGGTAAAACAGGTTCCCGTTGTGCCCTCATCTGAATTCGTATTGGATTCCACATCAATGTGCCCTTTGTGCATTTTAACAATCCCATAACTGGTAGCCAGTCCCAATCCGGTTCCCCGGCCGTATTCTTTGGTGGTAAAAAAGGGTGTAAATAGCTTATCCATGTGCTCCTGCTTGATTCCACTACCCGTATCTTCAACCGTGATCACCACATGCAACCCATCTAATTTGGCTTTCAAACGAAGTTCACCTCCCTCTGGCATAGCGTCAACAGCGTTTCGACTCAAATTACTGAGAACTTGTATAAATTGCTCACGATCCAGAACAGCATATAATCCGGTTTCAGGAGCCTCAATGTCAACTTTGACTGAATCCGGGATAAGAATCGCATCTACACTATCACTCAGCAATTGTTTGACATCAACCGAATCTTTACGCAGTTGATTCTTACGGGCGAAATTCAAAAGATTACTCACAATGCGCTTACATCGATCAGCTTGTTCGACTATCATTTCGATATCCTTCCGGATGGTACCTTCAGGATGATCATCCAGCATAAGGTTTGCATACATCATCACAACTCCTAATGGATTGTTCAATTCATGAGCGATACCTGCTGAAAGTTGACCCATGTGGGCCAGTTTTTCAGATTGTTTAAGTGCTTGCTGGGTATTCTCAAGTTTTTCAATGACCTGAGGCAGGCACATATCTATTTCGGCCAAGCCTTGTGAAATGGCAATAGCATGATTACGACACGAATCATAACCACAAGCTCCACAATTCAGGTGATCGTTTTCAGAAAGTTTACCCATGCTCAGGAGAGTTTCATGGATTTTTTCATCTGTGGGAAGAATCAAACGCTGATCAGAGGCCTTGAAAGTACAAGACAGGTCAATATCCTGAAACGCATTCATATTCACCTTCCATTGCTCAAGGTCCATATTACCTAGCTTTTGGCGCACATATCCACCCACCTTTGATCTTCGCTGGAAACGGCTTCCACTCGGTGACATACCTGGCCCCATGATACAGCCATCGCAACAGAGCAATTCCATATTTTGATCCGCTATTGAACCATTCTTGAACTCAGAAATGGCACCGGGAAAATTTGCCCTGCCCTCTGCTACAACAACTTGTCCTTCAAATAAGTCCTCTGGTAGCTCAAGGGCTTGTAACAAGCCTCTTTTTACCGGAAAGATACCGCCTTTGGCAGCATGGGGTGGATCAAATTGAGACGGATTGAAATCCTTTACCTCAATAGAAAGATCGGCTAACATACATCGCAACTCGCTGAATGTTAGGCCAGCATCCACTTCTATTGATTCGGCTTTCTTTCCAATGCATGGCCCGATGAAAACAATTTTAGCCTTTTCACCATACTTTCTTTTCACTACCCGGGTCATCGCCACCATAGGTGAAACCACAGGAGCCAATCGCTCACATAATTCTGGATGATAGTGCTCAACATATTCAACGATAGCCGGGCAATCAGAACTAATAATGGCCGGTTGATCAGGATCGGCGATTAGCTGGCTATAAGCTCGAGCGACTAAGTCTGCTCCAAATCCAACTTCGCATATCCGCTCAAATCCCAAGTGTCTGAGAACTGTTACCACTGCACCGGGGTCTTCAATTTCAGTAAACTCTGCCGGAAAACTTGGAGCAAGCAACGCGATTACGGATTCTCCGGATTTCAACCAAGATTGCACGCGATCAGTTTCCCTGAGGTAAGCTTTTGCCCCCTGTGAACATACTTTAACAC
Organism: uncultured Porphyromonadaceae bacterium; assembly: GCA_964444375.1. Lineage (GTDB taxonomy): Bacteria > Bacteroidota > Bacteroidia > Bacteroidales > UBA12481 > JABHCC01. Next base: position 13,855 of record CAYUGX010000059.1, read on the forward strand.
AATTACCGCAGGCGATGCATCGTTCATGCATAACTGCAGCCTGTCTGTTTTCAATTCGTATGGCTTTAACCGGACATTCTCGCACGCAGGTGTAACAAACCCGACAACGATCCGGGATGGTAAAAACCAATTGTTCTCTTATGTTGTCTGGGTAAACCATATCATTGATCCTGACCAAATCCAGGATTCATAATTTCATCCACTTGCGTCAATACTTCCATTACAAAGGGCTTCAATTGCTCGGCATACCCACTATCCCGATCGTTGATCTCTTTCAAACGTGACTTAGACAGTTTATCAGACTGCTCACCTGTTTGCCCACCGCCATTGATGCAACCCCCAGGACAAGCCATGATTTCGAACAGGGTGTTTTGTCCTTGATCAATCGCTTCTTTAATTAGTTTCACCCCAGCTTGCACTTCGCTGTTTGCCAGCCAAACTTGCCTACCAGTAGTGTCTGCAAGTGACACTATTTTCTCGGGTTTAGCGCCCCGCAATTTAGGAACCTTCTGCAGTCGAGGGTATTCCTCTGGGAATAAGATTGACATAGCCCTGTACAGGCCTTCAAGCCAGCCACCAGAACTGGCCGGCAACAGATTGCTTATCGAAGATAGTTGAAACAAGCTGTCAGGGACTTCAGGTGAAAGACGTTCAAAGTCTATCCCAAATATTCTCACCAACTGAAGCAGTTCGGTGGTGCTCATAACTGCATTCACTGAAGGTTTCCCATCAGTTTGGTTTATTGTTTTTGGTGCTTCGTGCTTTGCTGCTGTGCAGGTAGTAAAATAGACGATGTAACTATCTCCGAACTTTCTTTTGAGTAAATGGGCAAATAATTGAGTTGGATTGAAGCCAGGAATGACCCGATCCAACAAATCGGCATGAAAGTGTTCAAGATACTCGAGAAAGGCTGGGCAGTAACTTAAGACAGCCGGTCCTTTGTCATTTTTTATGTGACCATGCCAGTCTTGACCCGTCTTATAAAAAGAGAGGTCGCTAGCCTCAGATCCAGAATAAACCTGTGCGAATCCCAGTTTTCTCAAGGCTGCATAAATCAGCTGAGAAAGGTCTTTACCGGTTCTGAATCCAAGCTCGTCACTGACTGAAATCATTACAGCCGGATCAATTATCGCAATGGTAGTATTTGCTTTCTGCTGCAAGAAATCGATCAGCTCATCAATATGTCCCTTTTCTTGAAGGCTTCCGGTTGGGCAAGATTGAATACACTGTCCGCAAGAAATACACGTGCTGTAATTCAATCCCTTGCCACCAATAGTTCCTACACGCAATTCAGCTCCACGATTAACGAATTCAAGTGCTGAAACACCCAGTTGATCACAAATTCGAATACAGCGTCCACACAGAACACATTTAGCTGGATCATGCACAACGGCTGCACTTGTCTGATCAATCTTCAGATTGGGACGTATGGGAGAACTTTTTCTTTCGGATACATTTAATTCCGTAGCTAATTTCTGGAGTTCACAGTGTTTAGCCTGCAAACAATATAGGCAATCATCAGGATGACCAGATATAAGTAATTCGACAATGGTTCTCCGAGCCTGAATAACTCTAGCTGAATGGGTTTTCACCTTCATGGCTTCATTTACTGGAAAACTGCAGGCAGGAACTAAGTCCTCCTGACCTTTCATTTCAACAACGCACAAGCGACATGCCCCAGTGGGTGCGTAACCGGTCAGACTGCAAAGGGTCGGTACGCGTATCCCATATTCTCTAAGCACATCGAGCAACATCGAACCCTTTTTGCAAGTCAGCACCTGCCCATTAACCTCAATATCGACTGTCAACTTAGTCATGTCATCGAACCATTACTGCGTTAAACTTACATACCTCCTGACAGATGCCACAACCTGTACACCGCTCTGAAACAATCACATGCGTTTGTCTGGGAGATCCAATGATCGCTTGCTCAGGGCATTTACTAAAACAAATATAGCAGCCGGTGCAAGCCTCGGAATCGATGTGAAAAGATCGTAAATCCTGACATACTCCAGAAGGGCAAATCCGTTCAAATACATGGTCTTCAAATTCCTCACGAAAATGAGTTAGTACACTCAGTAAAGGATTTGATGCTCCTTTGCCAAGACCACACAAAGAGGTGTCTTTGATCACTTGTGCCAAGTGGTGCAACTCTGTAACACCCTTAAAACGATGGAGTGTTTGGTGTTGTGTGTCCTGACCAGGATGTTGGATCACCATATCCAGAATTTGAGACATCCTCTTTGTTCCTTCCCGACAGGGAATACACTTTCCACAGCTTTCATTCTGAATGAAGCGCATTAGGTGTCCGACCAAGTCTATCGGACAAGATTTTTCGTCAAGCAAGATCAGGGATCCAGATCCTAGTGTCAGTCCTTTTTCTTTAAATGTGTGAAAATCTAAAGCTGTATCAAACAATTCAGGTACAACAAACTTTCCTGAAGGTCCTCCAGCAAGAATGGCCTTTGGTTCCAATTTATTTTGAGTACCCTGAGCGTTTTCTCTGATTAAATCCCCTAAACCATATCCGAATGGCAATTCCAGTACACCGTGATAATTAAATTTGCCCGACAAGCTAAATAATTTGGTCCCTGAGCAGGTTTGGGTTCCAAGCTTCTTGTACTCATTTGGTCCCTGATTCAGAATGAATGGAACCTGAGCCAGGGTTTCAACATTGTGAACCACGGTTGGGTAGCCAAACAGACCTATTTCAACTGGAAAAGGCGGTTTTGGTCTAGGCATCCCTCGTTTCCCTTCGATGCTGGCAATTAAAGCCGTTTCTTCACCGCACACGTACGCACCTGGCCCTTTTCTCACTTGCAGGTCGAGTGAAAAACCACTACCCAGAATATCCTGTCCCAGCATACCAATGGCCTTCAATTGTTCAACAGCTATCAGTAGCCTCTCGACAGCTTTCTCATATCTTGACCGAGTATAAATAATGGCTTCATTGGCTCCTATTGCATAGGCGGTAAGCATGAGTCCTTCGATTACCAAATGAGGATTTCCCTCCATCAGGACACGGTGCATGTAAGCCCCTGGATCGCTTTCATCGGCATTGCAGATTACATATCGCTTATCTGAATTGAATGACAATGCTTTCTTCCATTTCTCTACTGCCGGGAAGGCTGAACCTGAACGTCCAATCAATCCCACCTGTTCAACCTGATTAATTATTTCCTCATGAGAAAAATACCTGACGGCCTGATAAAAGGCCCGATATCCACCCCATGCCAGGTAGTCGACTACGCAAGAAGGGTCAATAATTCCGTTCAATCCCAACACTCTGCGGGTTTGATTTCGGAAAAATGGATGATCCATCAAATTGTCAACTTGCTCCCAAGCCTCTTGACCCGTTTCGTACCATTGCCCGAGTAGAGTGTCTTCAGGGACATAAAACCTCATCAGGGCATTCAGTAGATTGGCAACTTGATAATCATAAACAGGCCCAAAAAACAGTCTATTTCTACCAGGCATTTGAACACCAATAACCGGCTGACCTGAGAGAAAGCCTAGACTCCCGGTTCGAACTATATCAATGGATTGTTGATTTTCGTCAATCCACTGCAAAATGGATTCGACAGTTTGCTCACTCCCTCTTGCTTTAGCACTTTGGCTATCCTCTACAAAAATCACTGGTCTTGGGCAAGCTGACCGTTTAAACTCGATTACCTCGGGAGGTAAAGAATCTGAAAGATCGGGCTCGTTGACCGTCTCTAAAAAAGATCGGATCTGCCGCAAGACTTGACTGAGATTCTCGTGTTGATGGTCAATCATAATCCAAGCCGTAAGTGATCAATCAGTTTAGTGAGCTTTCGTCCACTTAATTGTCCATGCAATTCACCATTAACAGCAATAGCCGGTGCCAGGTGACACGCACCCAAGCACGGAATCTGCTCCAGACTGAACAATTGATCCTTCGTCACCTCCCCTGGCTTGATCTCGAGCTGTTTATTCAATTCGGCCAGTAGTCGTCCACTATTCTCAATATGACAACCTTGTCCATCACAGACTTGAATGTGGTAGTGTCCCCTTTTGTCGAAGTAAAACTGATTGTAGTAGGTTGCCACGCTATAGACTTTAACCTGTGGCAACCCCAGGTGATCTGCAATTAGGTTCAGTGCCTCCTCTGTAAGATATCCAAACTCTTTTTGGACGTCTTGCAACATTGGAATTAATTTATCTCGTTGAGAATGTGTATATTTTGAAATAATCTCTGTCAGACGAGAATTCATGTTGTTACGCCATTAACACTGTTATGTTATTCACAGCTAAAATACGAAAAATAAGCCTTCACCAAAATGACAAGAGAAATATATTGTTAATTTTGAAACAGATAATAGATAAAAATGGATCGAATAGAGATCAGTATTTGTTTAGGAAGTTCCTGTTTTTCACGAGGAAATCAATCGACAGTACACTTAATTAAAGAGTACTTGTGGAAGAATAAACTCAATGATCGGGTATATTTTCGTGGTGCCCATTGCTTTAATGAGTGTAAAAGTGGACCAACGCTGAAAATCAACGACGAGTTGATTT
>CAYUGX010000060.1:0-18352 GCA_964444375.1 uncultured Porphyromonadaceae bacterium
AGACCATCGTAATAGCCTTCTTTGGCCAGTTTGATAAAATTGTCAACCGTTTTGGGTGCATCTTGTGCAAAAAATTCTACTTGCAACATCCCTTTATCGGTATGGATTTCTGCTTTTTTCATGTTTACATAAAATTAGTGCTGCAAAGATAGAATGAATTCTGATTTTAACGAGCGGTTCCCATCAATGATCCAGCTAGCAGGTTGATTATGAACTGATTTTGGAAAGGACTGTCATTAACAACGTAGTTCCAGGTTGAGGAAGGTTGATCAATTTCCAGCTTTTCATCGGGTAAGGGTTGATCCCTGAGTGTGGAGATACCCGTTTCCATTTCATGGCTCAGTTGCCTAAAACGGAAGTCCATCTTGCGATTGAATTTTCTAAGCGGATTTTCACCACCCAGTCTCAACAGGTATATGCCTTCTTTCAACTCTTCAGCATGGTCGAGAAAGGCTGCCCATTGTTTGTCGAACTGATTGATAATAAATGATTTTTGCTTTTCTGTTAGCTCGGGAGACTCAAGTGCCTGGTCGAACAAGTAGCTTTGCCTCCATTTGTGCCAGATCGTTCGTTGTTGGTCTACAATGAGGGAATAGTCATACAAGGTTTTTCTGAGCTCTTGCATTTGGCCTTCAATAATCCGCTGGGCTTGTGCGATTCGTTTTTGAACAATAGGAATACGAATGGAATCCTCTTGGTGTAGGGAGCGATGTTTTTTTGGCAACAAAGCCTTGAGGTTATACTTGACCATCAGGTCATCTTCAAAACTGATAATGAATTGTGAAGATCCGGGGTCTCCCTGCCTGCCTGCCCGGCCACGCAACTGGTTGTCGATGCGCCGACTCTCATGGCGATTGGTTCCGATTACATGCAAACCACCCAGAGCCACAACAGCATCTCGACTGGCTCCAGCACAGCCCCCAAGTAAGATATCAGTACCTCTCCCAGCCATATTGGTGGATATGGTGATGGCTCCCAGCATACCGGCATCAGCGATAATCTCAGCTTCGTGCTCATCGTGACTGGCATTTAGCACAGCTGGATCGAAACCGGCTTCTCGAAAGGCCTGAGCGAGCTCTTCAGATTCCTTGACAGTGAGTGTACCTATTAAAACAGGCCGACCGCTTTGGTGCATCCGTGTTACTTCCCGTATGATCGCTTGCTGCTTTACCTCTTGATGGGTGAAAATGATGTCGGGCATGTCTAGTCGAACCAATGGTTTGTTGGGGGGTATGGTCACGAGTTCAAGGCCATACATTGATTTGAATTCGTCAGTCGCTTCTTTAGCCGTAGCCGTCATGGCTGCAAAGCAGGTGTATTCTGAAAGGTAGGCAGGTAGAATAGTTGATCCCAACACCCCCCCCTCAGGTTGAATAGGAACCCCTTCTTTCGCTTCAACAGCCATCTGGAGGCCGTGTTGCCATTTTCGGTCTTTAACTATCCGGCCGGTAAATTCATCAACTTGCTTGATCTCTCCATTTTTGACAATGTAATCACGATCTCGACCGAGTAAATAGTGTGCGTGCAATGACAGATTTATGGCCGACAATAAGAATCGATTCTCATTATCGAAAAGATTCTCCACACTAAAGGATTGTTCAACCTCTTCAATGCCCGCATCAGTCATGAATATATTACGGGCATACTCATCCAATTGAAAGTGTTTCGTTTTCACTAGCCGGGTGACGAATTGTGTTACGCGTATCAAATCTGCCGTGTTTTTTCCAATGTCCCCAGCCAGAATCAGTGGATTTCTGGCTTCATCGATGAGCAGGGCATCTGCTTCATCAATGATGGCAAAGTCGAATGAAGGAATGATAATTTCCTCCTGATCATAGGCGATATAAGCTCGTAAATAGTCAAAGCCTATTTGTTTGGCGGTGGCATAAACAATGTTCAGTTTATAGCTTCCTTTCTTTTGGGTAGGTGTGGTATTCTCCTGAATATACCCAAGCGACAGATTGAAGAACTGATACAATGGTTTCATCCATTGTGCATCTCGTTGAGCCAGGTAATCATTGAAAGTCATCACATGCACAGAGTCCCCCTGTATTCCTCTGAGGGTAGCAGCTATTGCAGCGGCCAGGGTTTTGCCTTCACCGGTATTCATTTCAACAAGTTTGCCCCTAGATAAAGCAATAGCCGCAGCTATTTGTACATCATATGGATATTGGTTCAGGGTACGTTTGCAGGCCTCTCTAATTATTGCCAGAGATTTCAGTGTGTTTTGGATTGGATGTTGAGAGCAACTGATCAATTCACTATCAGTATAGGTCGATACTTCTTCAGCCCAGCTGTTGATTTGATCAAGCTCTTTTTGGTAAGGGATTTTGGCTGTGGCAATTTTCATGACCAAGGGGGCTTAAAAAAATAAACCCCGGTCGGGCATGTGCCCGAACCAGGGAGAGGATATGCTATATTTATTGTAAAGCAATTGCTTTACATAAACATATCAAAAGTTGTACCAAACTAGTCTTGTTTCAATTCACAATTGATCATCCAGTGGATTCCAAACTGATCAGTGAACATCCCAAATTTTGCCCCCCAGAAGGTTTTTTCGTAAGGCATGGTGACTGTGCCACCCTTGGATAGGGTTGCGAATAGACGATCCGCTTCTGCCTCGTCATTGAGGCCAATTGAAAGATTGACATTATTGCCGGGTTTGGCAGGTCGGTCTGGCATGCTGTCAGAGGCCATTAATACACCTGATTCAAAATATAGACTGGCATGCATGATCTTTTCTTTGGCTTCTGGTGGGACCTCGGTAGGTGATTCACCAAAAGTTTGCATTTCTAGCTTTGCATTCAAGGCATCTTTGTAGAATCTCATCGCTTCGGCGCAGTTCCCGTTAAAAGTAAGATAGGGATTTAATAGCAATCCATTCTCGTTTGTCATGATGATTATGCGTTGATTATATGCTAGTTATAACGCTTACACCAATGAAAGGTTTAGTGGGGTGTAGAAAAGAATTCAGCCTGTCTCCAAATGTTCCGATGCAACTCCCTGATTGATAATGCATGAAAGAAACCATACAGGTAGCGGTCTCTGAATGCAGATTCGCTGCGATAATGAGTTGTATGTCGAATCAGTGTTTTGTTTTTTGCTATCTCAATGAATTCAATATCCTGGGAACCTTCAGATTTACCGTGCTTGAGATAACAGTATTGTAAGGTATGCTGATCAGGGTTGATTCCTGTAATTTCTTGAGCCAGTCCCAATTTGATCAATCCCCACAATAGCCTGAGACTGAAGAATTGTATTTGGCCTTCAGCCAAACCCGTGTATTGATCACCCGGATATATCAGTTGATTTGAATCCTTTGCATATAAAAACCCAAACTCGATTCGTCGTCCAACGTATACTTGTTTCGGACTAAGTAAGGTATACAAATCCCAAAGCTTATCTACGCCCAATGATACATGGTATTCTGCCTGATGCACAAAATATTGTAAAGAATCAGCCGGGCGATAACAGGTGGTATGCATATCAAAAAAGTCATCAATTCCATGAAGCCTTTGTTTGACTAAAAACTGACGAATGGTTTTTTGTGGGACCTTCTTCAGATCCAGTTTTTCAATAGGCATCTGGGCACTAAGTACCAGCCCAATGATCAAGAGTAGCAGTGTGCTTGTAAACCTCTTCTTTGAAGTGAATATCATTATTTGCTGGGTTTACCACTCATAATAAAGGTTAGTTCTCCACCCGAAGCAATCAGGCTGTGGTTTATTTTCCGGTCTTTCAATTCCTGATTATTCCATAAAACCGCACGAACATACACATTTTTTTGAGATTGATTCTTCGTTTTAATTGACAATACCTTGCCATTCCCTAGATCGAGTTCAGCCGAAAGCACTGATGGGCTCCCCAGGGAATAATCAGGTGAACCCGGGCAAACTGGATAGAATCCCAATGCGCTGAACAGGTACCAGGCCGACATCTGTCCACAATCATCATTTCCACAAAGTCCATCAGGGGCATCTGCATACATACTATCGCAAATCATTCTGACTCTTTCCTGTGTTTTCCAAGGACTATCGGTCCAGTTGTAGAGATAGGGTATATGATGTCCGGGTTCATTGCCGTGTACATAGTTTCCGATAATACCATCCCGGGTAATGTCTTCGGTTGCGGCAATGTATTTGTCAGGTAATTCCATGGTAAACAATGAATCCAACATGTCACTGAAACGAGCTGATCCCCCCATTAGCTGAACCAGTTTATCAGGTGCATGCGGAACATACAAACCATAGTTCCAGGCATTGCCTTCTATGAAACCCTGACCATGAGTATCCATGGGATCGAAATTTGATTTGAATTGTCCATTCGAGAATTTGGGTCGCATGAATCCTGATTCTGCATCATAAACGGCTTGATATGCGGTTGATCGCGTCAGGAATTCTTTCATAATTCCCGTATTTCCAGTCTGGTTTGCAATCTGGGCAATAGTCCAATCATCATAGGCGTACTCAAGGGTTTTACTAACCGATGATCCATTTTTGTCTTCCGGTACAAAACCCAGATTCATGTATTCTTCCAGGCCATCGTAAGGTGCATAGGTTGCAGTCTTGACGCAAGCCCTCAAGGCTCTGATCAGGTCATCGTTATATACGCCTTTGATGATGGCATCTGAAATAACCGAAACACTGTGGTATCCGATCATGCACCAGTTTTCGTTTGAGTAATGTGACCACACAGGTAACATGGGATGAACACTCTGCTCAAAATGTGCCAACATCGATTCAACCATGTCGCGGTTTCTATCCGGCTGCACCAAATTGAACCAGGGATGCAGTGCCCGATAGGTGTCCCACAGTGAGAAAATCGTGTAATTGGTGAAGCCATTGGAGTGATGGATATTTTGATCCAGACCCCGGTATTTTTCGTCAATGTCTTCGTAGATAACAGGGCCTAGGCAGCTGTGATATAGCGCAGTATAGAACACTTTTTTTTGATTGTCATTCAATGTTTCTACCTGCACCTTGTTCAATTCAGTATTCCAATTTTTCTGACCGCTCAGCACGGTGCGTTCAAAATCCCAATGTGGAATCTCTGCTTTCAGATTCGCAATTGCACCCGCTGTGCTGACCCCGGATAGGGCAAATTTAACTTTGATTTTCTGATCCTCAGGGGGATCGAGGGTGAACCATGCCACTATATCCTGGCCAGCCATTTCTGGGAAATTGCTGCTTTCATCAAATTTCCGGTAGAATCCTCGATAGATCCCTTTGCTTTTCTTTGTATGACCATACTGTTGGATGGGTTGGTTTACCACCATAGCAAAATAGAGTGTTCGCGTTCTCGCCCAGCCATTGGTTTGCCTGTAGCCAGTGATTAATGTATCATTCTCGACCCGAACGAATGTCCAGATGTTTTTACCGGTGTAATTGTAAATACCGGCTGACAGATCAAAAATCAGATTGGCCTGTTCATCCGCAGGAAAAGTATACTGATGAAATCCCACTCGCTGTGAAGCCGTGAGTTCTGCGAAGATATTGTAGTCATCAAGAGTAACGGAATAATAGGCAGGCTCGGCCGTTTCAGTGTCATGAGAAAACCTTGACCGGTACCCTTGTTCTGGATTCGAGGCCGTACCCGGGTTTAGTCTGACTTCACCAGTTGTAGGCATGATCAGAAAATCACCCAGGTCTGAGTGACCTGTTCCGCTGAAATGGGTGTGTGAGAAACCAACAATATTGTCATCATCATATTGATATCCAGCACAGTATTCGTATACCTTGCCGTTATATCTTCCTTCATGATCATAGCGCACCGTATCCGTATCCGGACTGAGCTGGACCATTCCGAAAGGTACAGTTGCTCCAGGATAGGTGTGACCCATCCGTTGGGTACCAACCATCGGATTCACATAATCAATCAGATTTTTCTGACAAAAACCAGATATGGAGACAGTCAGGAGGAGGGCAAGACAGGTTCTTTTCATGAGATAGAAATTTGCTGAAAAGTAGCAGAAATGATTCAAACAAAAAATGCTCATTAAATAGTTGGAATTCCAACTATAAGAAATAACTTTGCCCGATGAATCAAAAAGAGCATGAGGGACCATCAGTGGGGCGATTGATATCGATTCTCCACAGGATGACCCAAACTTATCTGGGAAAGGAGCTGGAGGCCTTTGAACTTGGACATGGACAGGTTCGAATTTTGTGGTATTTATTCAGACATCCCGGAGCAAAACAAAAGGATGTAACACATCATTTCAAGCTCGATAAAGGCAGTACTTCAACCTTGATCAGTAGTTTAGAGAAGAATGGATTTGTGATACGAGAAAAGGATACTCAAGACAGCCGGGCCGTTTGCTTGATTCCAACAGATAGAGCCATGGCATTGCAACCGAATTTGCGAGAGGTCTTTGATCGTTGGACAGTGCGATTGTTACACGGTTTTTCCGGTGAGGAACGATTGTTAGTTATCGACTTGCTTGAGCGAATGATATGGAATGCTGATCCTGAATTTTACAAAAGACACCATCATGGGCAAGCGAAAATATAGTAAAGATCTCACAACTGGATCAATTACACCACTCATTGCACGGATGACCTGGCCCATGATTTTCGGTATGGCAGGGATGGTTATTTTCAATATGGTCGACACCTTTTGGGTTGGTCGATTGGGTGTGACTGAACTTGCAGCCCTGGGTTTTACATTTCCTGTGATCATGATGATTGCGAGCCTTGCCATGGGCCTGGGGATTGGTACTACTTCATTGATTTCCCGGATGATCGTAAAAGAATCAAGAAAAACCATTCAGCAATACAGTGTCGATGCCATTAACCTGTCTTTGGTGATTATTGTCGTTTTTGTCGTGATCGGGCAATTGACTATCGAACCTTTATTCCTGGCCCTGGGTGTTGATACCGAGCTTTTGCCTTTGGTTAAAGAGTACATGGTGATCTGGTATTGGGGCATGATATTTCTGGTCGTTCCCATGGTTGGCAACAACATTATCAGGGCGACAGGCGATACTTTCAGGCCTGGAATGATCATGGTAGCTGCAGCCCTGATTAACATGATATTAGACCCTTTTTTAATATTCGGGTGGGGACCTTTTCCGGCCATGGGGCTACGGGGGGCTGCACTGGCCACGGTAATCTCCCGGGCGTGTGGTTTGGTGATTACGGTGTACATTTTGGTTTGGAAAGAGAAGCTCCTCGGATTGTATGTTCCCCGTGTACGAAATATGCTGGAAACCTGGAAGAAAATACTCTATGTTAGTGGTCCTGCTGCACTGGGTATGTTAGTGACACCTCTTTCAATGGCGTTGATAACTAGGTTATTATCAACATTTGGCAATCAAACAATTGCCGGTTTCGGTGTAGCAACCCGTTTAGAATCATTGGGTTTGATGGTTGTTCACGCCATGGCATCAGTAATGACCATTTTTGCTGGCCAGAACTGGGGTAAAGGAGAAATATCACGAATTCGATCTGGTTTACGAATCACAGCAGGATTCTCTATGATTTGGGGCTTACTGTTGTTTGTGGCCAGCCTGATCTTTGCCCCACAAGTTGCGGCTATTTTTACCGATGATCCTGCTGCCGTAAAAGTGACGGTCAGCTACATGCGTATTGTTTCACTCAGTTATGGTTTTCTGGGGACAATGATGATGGGTTTGGCCATGCTAAACGGGATCAATAAGCCCATCCTGGCTATGGTAACTACCATGACCCGCATGTTCATATTGTATGTGCCCCTGGCCTTTTTATTGAGCCAATTCTTTGAGGTGAATGGTGTATTTTGGGCGGCACTAATTGCGAATGTGGTGGCAGGTAGTCTGGCCGCATTCTTTTTATTTTTTCAACTTAGAAAAACTGACCAGTCCAACGAAAATTCAGCATCATGAGAACGATTTGCGTAGCACTTGTATTTGCCTTGTCAACAGCCTGCAGTACATCGGTAATTGAAGTCCATGTGAGCACAGATGGTGATTCATCGGGTACCGGATCTGTCACGGAACCGGTCAATAGTATCCATCAAGCGCTGAACATAGCCGAACAGCATCAGCTGGATAAACCGGATCAGGCTAGCCGGATAGTTATAGGAGGTGGCACCTACTTTCTGGATTCAACTTTGGTCTTTAATACTTCTGGTTTATCAAGCGAATCCAGAAAGATGACTATTGAAGGAAAAGCAGGTGAGCAGGTTGTCATCAGCGGTGGCCGCAGACTTACGAATTGGAACACAGAGGGGGAAATCTGGACTTCCAGGATTGACGATATCACCTTTGTTGAACAATTGTTTGTTAACGGAGAGCGAGCTGTTAGAGCCCGAATTCCAAATGGGTCTGACTCACCATCTCGATGGTACCTTCAAGAGGTGAAAGTGGAAAAACAGACCGTGGAGGGACCTATCGAGCAGGTTGATTTATGGATTGGTGACAGCCTGTCTAATCTGGATTTTACAGACAATGGAAATACCGAAATTGTTGTGTTTAAAGATTGGGCAACTCTACGTCATCAGGTAGTTGCGTTTAATCAGCCAAATCATTGGGAACTTCGGTCGCCTTTTGCCCTATTTGAAGGAAATTACAATGGTCTCCTTGCGCCCTATGTGAGTCGGTTTACATGCTATTTTGAAGGACACCAGGCTTTTATTGATGAGGCGGGTGAATGGGCTTTCGATAAAAAGACACAGATTCTTTACTATAAGCCTTTTCCTAACCAAAAAAGGGATGAAACCGAGTTTGTGATACCGAAACTGGAAACCATACTCACTGTCGGAGGACAATCTGAACACCGGGTGAGTAACATTGAGATAAATAACCTCCATTTCAAACATGCCGCCTATCAATTGCCTGGATTTGGTCATGACGGCCGTCAAGCCTGTTTTTTCTATTCAGGTAGCACAGGTATTCCTACACACGAGGCGATTCTGCCTGCTGCTATTCGATTTGAATGGGCCGAAGCCTGCCAAATGACTCAGTGTACCTTATCCATGACAGGGGGGAACGGTATTTATATTGCAGCAGGGTGTCGTGAAATTGACCTATCGAAAATCAGTATTCGTGATATTGGAGGAAATGGCCTCATGATTGGAAACGCCAAAGATCCGGGTTCCGAATCACCTGCACTGGTACAAGGGATTACTTTTTCACAAGGAGAGGTAAGTCGAGCTGGTCGTCATTATGACTCGGCGGTAGGAATCTGGTTGGGTTTTTGCCGTGAATGTGAGGTGACACAAAGTGAAATCTTTGATTTGCCTTATACGGGCATATCAGTTGGGTGGCAATGGAACCCAATCCAGTCTTCAGCTGGAAATAATCGAATTGAAGAAAACCACATCTACAAAGTCATGCAGCGTCTGGGTGATGGGGGTGGTATTTATACGCTGGGATTCCAACCCGGATCGGTGATTCGCGGCAACACTATTCACGATATTTTACGGTCTGAATTGAATCATGCCTCACCAAACAATGGCATGTTCATTGATGAAGGATCTAAGGGCTACCGGGTTGAGAACAATCACATCTATCGAGTAGCCCACACTTGTATCAGAGGTCACCGGGCCGCCGGGGTTCATTTGATCGGCAATCGATTTGAGCCAGGGGATTTGCCTGCCATCAGTCACACACCTCCCTATGGCCGGATGATCTTTGCCAACCAGGATTCAACCATTGTGTGGCCAAATCCGGGCTGGCCAGCTGAATGGGGGTATCCTGATTCAATAACGGCCTTCACCATGGAAAAGAATCAATTTGTTTATTGATTGAAGATAGTTTCGAGTACAGCCCATTGAAACTCCTCATCGATCAGGCTTTGGAGAGGGCCATTGATCAGATTTCCACAATTGATGCTATAGATCACAAAGGTATCTTGATCTTTAAAATACCAGGCTTCGGTGGAAAAGCCTGGTAAACTGCCTGAGTGACCGATCGCGATTCCAAATGGATCAAAATCTTTATAAACAAGTCCCAATCCATACTTGTAGGTTTGGAAACCTGCATTTTCTTTGATGTATTCCTTCATTTGTACAAAGCGCTCATCCGGGAGGAGATGACCTGTAAACAAGGCTTCCATAAATTTATACAGGTCAAATGTTGTTGTCACAATACCGTCTGACCCGGTTTGACCACTGGCAATGGTTAGTGATAAATCGGTGGCATTCTCGAGTTTTGCGGTACTGTGGCGATCGAAATAACCATTGGCCATGCTGTTGGCATACAAGCTGAAATAGTCTGTCTCTTTTTTGTAATAGGTTTTTTCAAGTCCCAGCCTGGTAAATAGTCTGAAAGAATAAAAGTCTGCATGACCCTGAGGATAAACCTGGTCCATGATTAGTGTTTGGATTTCATAATTGCTGTTTGAATACCTGTATTCTGATCCAGGGCTAAATAGTGGTTTTGAGCCAAATACAAATTGTTCAAGAATGCTCTCCCGACTGAAATCCATGTTTTTGTTGTTGAGTAAATCGAGGTAGAGCAGACGACTATCTGCGTAATCAGGAATACCAGAGGTGTGACTGAGCAGGTGGGCTAAAGTTGCTGTGCTACCATTCGGGATCTGACTACTCAGGTCGTCTGATAAGTACGCAGAAACCGGTGTTTCCAAATCCAGTAGGCCATCCTCGATCATCATCATGACTGCTGTCGCACAATAGAGTTTTCCAACACTACCAACAGGCATGACATGGCATGGAGAGAGTGCTAGACCAGATTCAAGTTCAGCATATCCACAAGAGGAAACCCAAATGGGTTCATCTTTCTTAGCCACCAGGAGGGAAATGCCAGGTAAACCCTGCTGCTGAAAATTCTCGATTAATTCCTGATAGCTTATATGCCGCGGGTGTTCACTGGCCCGGTCTCGCCAATAGCAATCTGACGAGGGAAAAGAAAAGTTTTCTTCAGCACATCCAGTGACTAAAAAGGCGATTAATGCTAAGAAAGCAATCTTGCTCATGGCCTCTCCTTATTTAGTATAAACAACAGACCGAAATTGAGGTAGTTAATCGGAAGAACTGGGAGGTCTTCGTTGTATCTGAATACAGCTGTCATTTGATAGGCAGCAAAAAAAGTGAGTGCAGTTCGGCTGTATGCAATTTGCAGCTTGAGGTCAGCCGTTGGTCTGAACATACCACTGTCTCTGAGTTCATTGATATTGCCACCATTGAGACTGAACACCCGTTTGGGATGGAAAAGATGCATCAGGCCAAAACCAGCCTGAGTCTTGGCGTGGAAAGAACCATATCTAAACCAGTTGATTCCAAGTTGTGTTTGAACCTGATATCCCGAGCCTGTCGAATTATTGACAAAAAAATTCATGTCAAGACTCTGATAGATTGGTTTGGGCTTGTTTCTTGTCCAGTCACGTTCAAGGCCAATATGATAAGAAGAGTGAATTGGAAAGGAAAAGGCTTGCCTAAAAGGGATATCGGTCTTCTGTCTGCCAATACCCAGGTACATGCGGATGGGATGATTTTCCTGGGCCAGCAGGGTGGTACAAGAGGTGCTGATCAACACCGACAGAAAAAGTAAAACAAAAGACTTCGACATGACTCTAGAATACTACATTACATCCATTCCACCCAATTCACTTTAGGACAGGAGCCTTTTTCAGTTATTCAAAATGATAAAGGAAGGTGATGGTGGCTTCAAATGCAGGTTTACGTTCATCCCGTATTTCCATGAATACCTTTAACTGGGCTTTGGCAATGCCTCTAAGGTTTTTTAAAGAAAGCAATGACACCCGTACCCGTACCTCATTGTTGACTTTCACTGGCTGACCAAATTTGAGTTGATCAATCCCGTAGTTCACCTGGAGTTTAACATTATTTACTTCAACCAGGCTATTCCAATGGTAAGCCAACAAAGAAACCGTTAGATAGCCATGGGCAATGGTGGAGCCGAATGGGGAATCGGTTTTTGCCCTGTCTTCATCAATGTGAATCCATTGATGGTCAAGTGTGGCATCAGCAAATAAATTAATCTGATCCTGGGTTATTTTGTGGTAGTCTGAACAACCTATCTCCTTACCCACAAAGGCTTCGAATTCTTCGAAACTGTTGATTGTAACTTTGCTCATAATTCAATGAATTGGTATCGTCGTAATAATAGTAAAAATAGCTTAGGCCAACTAATTCAATAAACATCAGCCTTTAAGTATAAGTTTAACTTATATTCAAGTAAATGATTAGGAAGAATTTGTTATTGTCAAAAAAATCAGCTACTTATTGTCTTTGACCTCATTCTGTGATTTTACATTTTTCTCGAAGCACTTTTTATACCAATCAATAATTCGTTCCCACTGGTCGAGGTAGTCTGCTTCATCGCTAGCCCATCCAGCCCCATGTCCTCCATTGTGGTAATTGACCCATACTACTTCTTTGCCCAACCGCCGCATGGCATAATACAACTCACGGCTGTTCACTCCGGGTACGTTCCAATCTCCTTCTCCGGTCAGCAACAGATGGGGTGTTTTTATTCGGTCGGCATGAAGTACCGCCGTTGTGGCAAGGTACTTGAGAGGAGCTTCCCACAAGCTTGACCCGATCCGATCCTGGCCGACTTCAGCAGCGGCATAATTTCGGGTACCAATCTTTGGACTGTCACCAAGAAAACTAATAATATTGACTTTCCCCGAGATGTTGATGGCAGCTGCAAAGCGATCTGTTTGTGTAATTAGTAAGGAGGAGGCATATCCTCCATAGCTGGTTCCATGTACGCCCAACTGATCGGGATCGACCAGCCCACGGTCAATCAGGGTATTAATTCCGGCAGTCACCCCCTTGATCCAGGCCTCTCCCGGGTAACCCTGGATAAGGTTAACCGAAGGCCTGAACCCAAAGAACCCCTGGTTACACAGGATGTTCATATTGGTGTTGAAGCCGTTGTTGAAAAAGGTCTCATAGATTTCACAAACCAAGGGGTATTGTTTGCCTTTTTCATAATTAACAGGGTAGTAGAGAACCCCATACAATTTTTTACCATCTGAATCTCGATAGCTCACCAGCTCACTACTTGTTAAGGTTTTTTGTTGAATCCAGGGATTTGCATCTGTGAGTTTTTGTGGTGAACTGAATGAAATGTCAGACATATAAAGCTCGGTTGGCTCATCGCCATTTGAATGATAATAGAAAAAAAGGCGACCGTCTTTCGTCATGTTCCAATTCGAGAATTGATCACTACCCATCAGCAATTCACTTGATTCTTTTGTAATCAAATCATACCTAATGAGTCCTCGTTCCCATTTATCCTTTGCCGAATGGCTCATGAACCAGCTATCTTCATTCGGGCTCCAGGCAACAATTGACCGATTTGGTGCAGTTTCCTGATCATCAGGAAAGGAATAGACCTTTTCCATTTGATTGCTAGCCAGATCAACCAACCAGTAGCCTGTTTTAGATCGTGCGAGAATGTGCTTTTGTTTAGGTGCCCATCGTTGTACAGAAAATTTGGCCTTTATGGTATCACCAGCGACAATTTCGGTAGTATCCACTCCTATTCGCACAATCCCTGGTTCAAATATGTTTTGTCTGAAAAGCTTTCCTGAGTCAGCAAATGCATACTGATTGTGGTCTTCATTCCAAAGAACTGACAATCGTTTTGTATTCGATTTTGACAAAGTATCCAGTCGTAATTCGTCTAATGATAAGCTATACAAGCCATACTGGGTGCCTCCTTTTCTATTGTACACGGTTTTTTGAGGAAGGACTTCAATGAAATTCAGGCGTTGATTTGATTTATCAATATTCAAGCCTGAATACTGGCTAGCAGGCAGAAGCTCCTGAGTTCGGCCTGATTCGATGTTCAGCAAAGTGGGGATATTCAAATTATTAACCTGGCTTATTTCTTCCCATTTCAAAAACGGTTTGGAAGAATCATAGACCGTTCGAGGCCCGCTACTTGCTTCTGTGTATAATGAATCGGCATGGTGAAGCCAACCGCTATCACGCAAAGAGATTAAAAGCTGACTTCCATCTGGTTTCCATGCTAAAGCACTGTTGGAGGCAATGGTTTTTTCAGACTTAATTTTGATTCGTTTTACTTTATTGTTATCCAATTGATAGATGGCAATTTTAAAGGCCTTTTCTTCATAGAGCAAAAGGGCCAGTCGGGTGTCGTCATGAGACAGGGCGGTTCTGATCAGAATCACCTTATGATCAAAAATAGGCCTGCTTTGCTTGGTTTCTGTGTCTAGTAGCTGAAGTTTTGTATACCTGGGACTAACATAAGTAGGATCTCTATAGCGCTGATGATCCGTTCCCATGCGATCTTTCCGGGTACCTGATGAAAGAACCAGGTACCGCCCGTTTTTAGTTATTTCGAGTAAACGTGTCGACTCAACACGCAATGCATCTTCAGCTGTAAAAGCTGTTTTCTGGGCGTGTAGTGTGGAGACCGGTAAACACAAACTGGCTAAAACCAGCAGAAGAATTGTTAACAAAGTTTTCATGATTTTCAGTTCAGTTGGGTAATGACCTATTTCATTCCTGTTAAAATTAACTTATTTTACATGAAATATTTCTGAAAGAGTGGGGATAATGGTTTCTCAGCGAAAAACATCAGAACAAGCACCACCAAATACAACACTTTCAGGCTTTACCCGGTCAAGGCTCATCCTATTCAGCGCAATTCTAACCGTGGTCATTGCTGTTGGAGGTCATTTCTATTACCAAACTGAGATCTCGAATACCCGAGAGCGGACCCAGGAGAATTTGCAGACCGTGGCAGCCTTGAAGGCAAAAGATATTAGTAATTCAATAACTGAACGACAGGCAGATGTACGGTCTCTGACCCGGAATCCATTCTTTATTGAATCAATAGCCACACATATGAGATCCGGGACTTCCCTGGATGGGCTGTCTCAACTTTTACGTGTTTTGGAAGAGGAATACCAGTATGAACGTATTTTTCTACTGGATAGCTTGAACCAGGAAATTGTTTGTAGCAAAGCAATAGCACCGATTGACGCTGAACTGGTTGATCATCTAAGAGGCATATCCTCCCCTTCAAATCACGTAAGTATTTGTCTCTATTTTTGTGAATCACACAATGAGATTCACCTTGATTTTGTGACGAAAATTGAGGTAACAGGACATCAATTTAGTATGGTATTCAGGGTCGATCCCCAGGATCATTTGTATGAAAAAATTCAGACTTGGCCTACTTCAAGCAAAACTGCGGAGACATTGATCATTCGAAAAGAAGGTCAAGGTGCCCTGTTTCTCAATGAATTGCGACATCAGCAGAATACGGCCCTTAAATTAACCATCCCAATGACTGAAACTGATGTGCCTGCCGTACAGGCCATTCTGGGGCATCAGGGTCTTTACATTGGGCGGGATTACCGAGGAGAGCGGGTGGTTGCTGATATCCGGGCCATTGTGGGCACAGATTGGCACTTAATAACAAAAATAGATCGACGAGAAGCCTATGCAGATGCCATTTACAAGGCCACCATTATCATAATTTCCACACTTTTTTTAATTATTACAGGTCTTCTTGCCATGTTCTGGCTTTACGATCGAAACCGGCGTAATTTGTATCAGAATTTGTACTCGAAAGAGAAAGAGCTGGCTAAGTCACAAGAAGGATTTAAGGCCACTTTGTACAGCATTGGTGAGGCAGTTATAACTACCGATCGGGCTGGTCTATTGGTCAGGATGAATCCGGTAGCCGAGAGCCTAACAGGGCGCCTTGAAGCTGATGTAGTTGGTCGCTCACTGAGTGAGATTTTTCAGATAGTAAATGAAGAGACGAAGGAGGCCATTGATTCTCCGGTTGAAGCTGTGCTCAAGTTGGGTAAAATGATTGGTCTGTCACAAGAGGTGCTGCTGCTATCCAAATCAGGGAAATATATACCGATTGAGATCAGTGGAGCGCCAATCAGCGGCGAGGGTGATCTAATCACTGGCGTGGTGCTGGTTTTTCGTGATCAGACACAACAACGTAAAGCTCGGAAATTGATTCAGTTGAGTCAACAGCGCTATCAACGTCTGTTTGATTCTTCAAATGAAGGGATCGCTCTCCATGAATTGTGGCGGGATGAAAAGGGGCAGATTAGTGATTATCGGATTTTACGAGTGAACGCTAGGTTTGAAGAATATATGGGATTAAGCAGGCAGAAAGCCGAAGGCGTGCTGGCTCGAAAACTCTATGGTGAATCAAAGTATCTTACTATTTATGAGCATGTGGTTTTAACCGGAGAACCAACAGTTTTTGAGGCTCATTTTGAATTCGTAAATCGTCATTTCAGAATATCTGTATTTAGACCCGATGAGAACCAATTTGCTACTGTATTTCAAGACATCACCGAAGAAAAGCAGTTGTTAGCAGATTTGGAACAGGCAAAGCGTGAAGCTGAAGATGCCAGTAACCTGAAATCAAGGATTTTATCAAACATGAGTCACGAAATCAGGACCCCCCTAAATGGGATTCTGGGATTTGCCGAAATTTTGAAAGATGATTTAAAAAGTGGAACCAATCGACAAATGGCTGAAGTCATCTATTCCTCAGGCTCACGTTTACTTGACACACTTAATGGGATTATTGACCTCGCTCTGGCCGAATCAGGAGGACATGACATAAAACTCATTGCGGTTGATTTACATCATGTTATTGGCGAAACGGTAGCCTTGTTCAAAGCCAATGCCGACAAGAAAGGATTGTTTATTCGATATACTCCAGATTCAAAACTCCCCCTCGCAAAGGCCAGTACCGATTTGGTCGCTAAGATTCTGAATAACCTCATCAATAATGCCATAAAATTCACTCGTGAAGGCGAAATTGTGGTGAAGACAGTCGAATCAACTCAAAATACCCAAGAAAAGGTGGGTATATCCGTTGGCGATACAGGTATTGGAATAAAACCGGATAAACTGGAAATTATTTTTGAAGAATTCCGCCAGGCCAGTGAAGGTAACACGCGTACCTTTGATGGGGCAGGATTGGGATTGCATATATCTCAACGATTTGCCTTTCTAATGAAGGGAAGCATTGCGGTAGAAAGCGAATGGGAAAAAGGATCTGAATTTACACTGTGGCTTCCAAAGTATTAAATGCTAAATCAACCCAACTCATGAAAATCTCCTGGACATTCAAGTACGGTCAAACACTACTATTTTTCTTACTGGCCTCGTTTTTCTCTTTCGCACAGGATCCTGGATTTGAGACTGAGCTCTACGCCAGACCTGAGAGAAGCAATTATACTGAAACATCTACTCATGCCGATGTACTAGCCTTTGCCCAAAAATTGGCTGCTCAATCACCCTTTGTGCATCTTGAGATTATGGGTACCTCCTATGAAGGCAAAGATTTGCCCTTACTAATTCTGGCGAATCCCAAGATTGAAAACCCACAGGAAGCCATTGATTCAGGCAAACCGGTATTCTATATTCAGGGCAATATTCACGGGGGCGAGGTGGAAGGTAAAGAGGCACTTATGATCCTTATGCGTGAAATTGCATTTGAACAAAAGACCAGCCTATTAGAAAATCAAATTCTGGCCATTTGTCCCATTTTCAATCCCGATGGGAACGATAATCTGGGACCAAACAACCGGGGGAATCAGGATGGGAGTCCATACCTGGCCGGACGACGAGCCAATGGTCAAGGATATGATTTGAACCGCGATGGATTGAAACTCGAAACGATAGAAGGCAAGGCTTTAGCCAAAAACGTGATGGCGCGATGGGATCCACTTATGTTTGTTGATTTGCATACCACCAACGGAACCTGGCACGGCTATTCAATCACCTATGCCCCTGGCTTACATACAGCCGGACATCCGGCAGGTCCTGATTACCTGAATAATGAATTATTACCCTGGGTTCAAGAACGAGTGCTGGAGCGGTCGGGCCATGTTTTGTTTGATAAAGGTGGATTCTATGAATACCCACCGAAATCGTATTATGGTATGTATCCTCAGCCCAGGTTCTGGACAAATAGTTTTGCGCTCAAAAACAAGCTGGCCATTTTGGTTGAAACCTTTTCTCATGATCATTTTGAAAAACGCATCGACAGCAATGTAGCCTTTCTATCGGCCTTGCTTGAATACACCAATACCAACGCTAGTGAAATACAAGAATTGCTTGACGAGAGTTCTACTGCAGTCATTAACCAAATCATAAACCAGGGAGGAAATTTCACCAAAGGGGTGGAGTTCGACTATACCTCTCCTCGCCGAAAGTCATTATACGTGTACGAAATGCAGGGATCAACACGAACAGGTAAAAAGAAATGGTACTCTAATGTGAATGTGTACACCCGCATGACGGCACAAAAAGAGGCAACTGTTCCCCGTGCCTATGTTTTTCCGGCGGCCCTGACATCCGTGGCGGATAAACTCGAAGAGCACGGCGTTATCATCACCCAGCTTGAGAATGCGCAATCATTAGTGGG
>CAYUGX010000061.1:0-18019 GCA_964444375.1 uncultured Porphyromonadaceae bacterium
TCTGGTCAAAGGCAATAGATTCTTCATTCTCGATATCAAGAATTCCAGGTTCCTTGACCTGAAGTGATTTTCCAGCAATGACTTTAATGCCCTGACCCGCAACTTTTTTGAGAATAAAATCACGCAAGAATGGGTCTAGACCAGGAAGCATTTGTTCTGAAGGACTAACCAGGGTAACCTGCTTATCGATTAATTTGAAAAACTGGGCCAATTCAAGTGCAAACGGACCCCGTCCAACCAATACCAAACGATCAGGAATTGATTCAAGATCCAATAGGTTTTCAACCTGCACCAATTGTCCTTCGGGCAGATCCAGACCTAATGGAGCTGGATACGATCCCGTAGCCAGAATGATGTTTTTTGCACTAATCTCACGGTGATTGACACTAACAGAATGTGCATCGTTAATACGGGCTTCACCCTGGATCACTTCAACTCCATTTTTCTGCAGTAGAAATGACACCCCGGCTGTCAATTTCTTGACTACCTTAGCCGACCTGTTTTTGGCATTTTGCCAATTAAATGCCAACTTGTCGAGGTCAATACCATCAATACCCATATGCCCGGCTTTTTTAATCCGGTCATATAATTTGGCACTCTCAATCAGTGCTTTAGTGGGTATACAGCCCCAGTTCAAACACATGCCACCCACTGAATTCTTCTCAATGAGGGCAGTTTTCATTCCGAGCTGACCAGCACGTATCGCAGCAACATAGCCTGCAGGACCGGCACCAATTATTATTACATCGTAATTCATATTTCTGGTTTTAGGTTATGCCATGAATAGGGCTATAGGATCTCCAAGAAACGACATGATCCGATTTAAAAAACGTGTCACCTCCCCGCCATCAACGATGCGGTGGTCAACAGAAACTGACAATGGGAGCATCGTGCCTGGAACCACTTGATCTCCTTGTATAACCGGTTTTTTAACCATGCGTCCAATGCCCAGGATTCCAGCTTGTGGATAATTAATCACGGGAACCGCAAACTGACCCCCGATGGATCCAAAGTTAGTTATGGTGAAAGTTCCGTCTTTCATGTCATCCAACCCTAACTCCCTTTTACGGGATTTTGTTGCGATTTGATTCACTTGAACGGCAAGTTCTTTCAAACTCAATTGATCAGCCCTCTGAATGACTGGCACGACAAGACCATCATCGGTATCTACTGCCACTCCTATGTTGTAGTATTTCTTCAAAATCAGTTCACCGGCTTCAAGTTTCATTTCTGAATTCAGCGCCGGAAACTCTTTTAAGGCTAATGCTGTGGCTTTCAGCACAAATGGGAGGTAGGATAGTTTTATGCCCTCTTTGTCATATTCGGCTTTGTATTTGTTTCGGATGTTTATCAGAGAACTCACTTCAACCTCATCGAACACAGTCATGTGTGCGGCCTGTTGTTTTGACAAGATCATATTTTTGGCGATGGTCTTGCGTATTTGGCTTAGTTTCTGAACCTCGATGGCAGAACCAAAATCCTCAACTGCTGGGGCCACTCCGGCTTTTTGACGGTGTTGTTTACCCAAATCAAAATACTGCTGGATGTCTTGCTTCATAACACGACCTGCCGGACCCGTACCCGGTACTTCATGAATGTCAATCCCGAGCTCTTCTGCCATGGCTCGCGCCACCGGAGTGGCGAGGGCTTTTTTCTTTTTCTCGGGCTTAGAAGTTGATTCTTTTGATTCGGTTTCTACTTCATCGGTGGCAGGTAGAAAGGCTGCATTTCCAGCCACTTCAAGTGTGCCTACAACTCCGGCAGCTTCTTCAACCTCTTCAAATGTCGGTTTTTCGACTTCAGCCTGGGCCGCTTCACCATCAACACCGGGCAGATCAAATTCAACCAGGGGATCACCTACGTGAATGGTTTCACCAACCTGGCCATATAAATTAGCAATAATACCCGTTTTTGGGGAAGGAATGTCAGTCACTACTTTATCTGTTTCCATCTTCACCAGTGATTCTCCCATTTCAACCGACTGACCCTTTTGAACATACCACTCTGCAATGGTACCCTCGTCAAGACCTTCTCCAATATCAGGGAATTTAAATATGTAACGCATGGAGCCTAAAATTTGACAGTTCTCTCAATTTCATAAAATATCTTATCCGGGGGGATAATGTAATGGTGTTCTCCTTTTGGTAAAGGGACTATGGTGTCAAACCCGCTAATTCGTTTAGGGGGAGCTTCAAGATAAAGAAAGGCTTCTTCATTGGCCAGAGCAGTAATTTCTGCACCGACTCCAAAGCTGGTCGGGCCTTCTGATATAAAAACAAGTCGACCGGTTTTTTTTATTGATTCGACCAGCGTCTTGCGATCAAGCGGATAGATTGATCTGAGATCGATCAATTCAGCCGATATACCAGCTTCTTTCACTTTAACCAACGCTCGTTGAGTTTCTCTGACTAGGGCACCATAGGTGACCACAGTGACATCTGAGCCGGTCTGCAGGATCTTGGCCTTTCCAATTGGGATGGAGTAGGATTCTTCACTTACTTCCTGTTTGATAGCCCGGTAAATACGTTTGGGTTCCATAAAAATAACCGGATCATTTGCGTCAATAGCAGCAATCAGCAATCCTTTGGCGTCTCCAGGAGTGGAAGGAATAACGACTTTTAATCCGGGGATATGGGCATATAATGCTTCCATGCTTTCAGAATGGTGTTCGAGGGCATTGATTCCTCCCCCATAGGGCATCCGAATTACCATGGGTATGGGATAACGTCCACGGGTTCGGTTTCTCATTCGAGCAACATGAGAAATGATTTGGTTCATGGCTGGATAGGCAAAGCCAGAGAATTGCATCTCGACCACCGGCCTGAGCCCAGCTGCAGCCATTCCAACCGCAGTTCCAACTATGGCTGATTCAGCCAGTGGGGTGTCAAAAACACGGTCAGCACCATATTTTTGCTGAAGTCCTTCGGTGACTCGAAACACACCGCCTTCTACCCCCACATCCTCTCCATAAACCACCAGATTGGAATCTTCATTCAACTTGAGGTCAAGGGCCTGGTTAATTGCCTTAACCATATTCATGATTTTCGTACTCATCATCTAGCTTAGTTGTTTTCGGTTTGCCAGTTTAAATACTTCTGATGATCAGCTTTCTGCTGCAACAGTTCATCCGGTAGGTTCTCATAATGGTAACTGAAGACCTCATCTAATGGATAGGACGGCTGAATTTCAGCTTCAGTAAAAATTCGATCAACTTCTTTTTTATACTGTTGCACAAGTTTCTCCTCAAGCTCCTCGTTCCAGAGTTCTCTGGCTTCAAGGTGCAGGCGCAAACGACGTAGTGGATCCTTCAGATCCCACTCATCTTCTTCATCCTTACTGCGGTATTTGCTAGGATCATCTGAAGTGGTGTGGGCACCTTTCCGGTAGGTGACTGCTTCAATCAGAATTGGGCCATTTCCCGATCTGACAAAATCGGCTGAGTCTTCAAAACACTTTCTTAGTGCAAAATAATCGTTACCATCGACCTGAATGCCAGGCATGCCGTAAGCAATAGATTTAATGGCAATTCCATCAGAGGCGGTTTGAGTTTTAAACGGAACCGAGATAGCAAATTGGTTATTCTGTACAATGAAAACAACCGGGACTTTCCAGACGGCTGCAAAATTTAAGGCCTCATGAAAATCACCCTGACTGGTACCACCGTCACCGACGAATGCATAGACAACATCTGGAGATTGTTTGTGCTTCAATGCATATCCGATACCTGTGGCATGGGGCAATTGTGAAGCGATTGGAACCGAAATGGGCAGAATATTCTTCGCCTTTTTAAAAACTGTGCCTGATTCATACCCCATGAAATACATGAAAATCTCTTTGAGCTCAACCCCTTTTGCGAGCCAGGCTCCCATTTCCCTAAATGCGGGCACAAGCCAATCATCGGTTTTCATCACACCTGCCAGCGCACCACTTATAGCTTCTTGTCCATAATTCGGTGGGTAGGTGAAGATTCTTCCCTGACGTTGGTATGAAACGATCATAAGATCTGCAGTTCGGGCAAAAAGCATGTTCTTGTAGGCCTCAATCAGCTCATCATCAGATAATTCAGGCATGTGTTTTTTCAGGATTATATTGCCCTGATCATCCATAAGCCTGAACTGTTTCTTTTTGATGGCTTCGTATTCTTTCAACATGGTAAAAACAGGTTTTCTTATTGGTATTAGTCGAACAACTCAATACCTCTTTTGTTTATCCTGGTTTACGCCTGATGAGAGAAGCTAATTTACCGACCGACTGATGATCCTCAAGATCAAATCCCGAGCCTTAGTCATTGATTGTATGGGTATAAATTCAAACCGCCCGTGAAAATTATATCCACCAGTGAACAAATTAGGGGTTGGGAGCCCCTTGAACGAAAGTTTTGAGCCGTCTGTGCCCCCCCTGATTGGCTTAATCAGTGGTTGAATATTCAAGTCCAGCATAGCCATTCTAGCCAATTCAACGATATGCATGACTGGAACAATTTTTTCGCGCATGTTGTAGTACTGGTCTTTCATCTCATATTCGATGATATTTTTGCCAAATAACTGGTTGATATGATTTACCTCCCGGATGATCAATTCTTTTTTCTCTTCAAACAACTTTCTGTCGTGGTCACGGATGATGTAACTCATGTTCACCTGGTCAACATGGCCTGAGAAAGAGTAGAGGTGAAAAAAGCCCTCATAGGCTTCAGTTTTTTCAGGTCGGTCAAGTAGGGGTAATCGATTATGCAGGTCAATTCCCGTCTGAATGGCGTTAATCATTTTGTTTTTTGCTGTGCCTGGATGCACATTCCGACCATTGATGCTGAGTTTGACAGAGGCTGCATTAAAATTCTCATATTCTAATTCCCCCAGGGGGCCACCATCAAGGGTGTAAGCAAAATCAGCTCCAAACTCCTCTACAGGGAAAAGGTCAGCCCCTCGGCCAATTTCCTCGTCAGGGGTAAAAGCAATTTTGATGGTGCCGTGTTTACTGTCAGGATTTTCAACCAGGTATTTTATGGCCTCCATTATTTCAGCGATTCCAGCTTTGTCGTCTGCACCCAGCAAGGTAGTTCCGTCGGTGACAATTAGATCTAAACCAATTAATTCTTTCAATTCAGGAAATTCACTGTCTTTTAGTATGATGTCGAGGTCAGAATTGAGCACGATATCGCCTCCCTGATAATCTGAGATAATCTTTGGATTAACCCCATGTCCACTAAAATCAGGACTCGTATCCATATGGGCCAGGAAACCGATGACTGGTACATCGTGTTTCACATTTGATGGCAAAGTCGCGTGTACGTATCCATGTTTGGTCATGGTGGCGTCTGCAAGTCCAAAATCCTTAAGTTCATCGAGCAGAACCTTGGCCAAATTCATTTGCCCGGGTGTTGATGGGCAACTGCTATTCATTGGATCACTTTTTGTGTTGATCTTTATATAGCGGAAGAATCTGTTTACAATCGCATTCATTCAAGTTGGTTGTTAAATAATAAGCAGGCTGATAGCCATGACAGCCATTCCACCAATTAATCCGTATATAGAAAGATGATGTTCCCCATATTCTTCAGCAGCGGGAAGCAATTCATCAAGCGATATGAATACCATTATTCCAGCGATCATAGCAAAAAGAAATCCAAGGAGGCTGGCTGACAAAAAGGGCATCAAAACCATCCAAACCAGCAAGGCACCAACAGGTTCTGCCAGACCGCTCAAAAAAGCTGCCCAAAATGCTTTCTTACGATTGCCGGTGGCATGGTAAACCGGTACTGAAACCGCAATGCCTTCGGGTATATTATGTATGGCAACAGCAATAGCAATAGCAATACCTAATTCAGGTTCAAGAAGGGCTGCTGTGAATGAAGCCATACCTTCGGGCAAGTTGTGAATAGCCACAGCCAGAGCCGTGAATAAACCGACCCGAAGCAATCGTTTGCTTTTGGTGTTTTTTTGTTCGTTTAGCTCTTCAACTTTCCTGATCTCATGGGGGTTGTCTTCAGAGGGAATCAATCTGTCAATCATTCCAATTACAAAAATCCCCACAAAGAACCCCAAAACGGTGATCCAATCCGCTTGTTTTTGTGGATAAGCTTCTGCCAAGGCATGTCTGGCCTCAGGGAAAATCTCAACAAAAGAAATGTATATCATGACTCCGGCAGAAAAACCCAAAGACAGAGACAGGAACTTGGTGTTGGTTTTTGAAGTGAACAAACCCAAGGCTCCACCGATGGCGGTACTCAGCCCCGCAAAAAGAGACAAAGCAAAGGCAAAAACGATGTTTTCAATTGAATAATCCATAAAATAACGGACTTGATCGATTCACAGATTTGCTGGCTGAATATACTGATTTTTTATTCGTATTTTTCATGTCAGGATCACAACTTATGTTAACCGGAATCTATTCAATATGGCGTGCCGATGACTGGTATTGGTGGTTGATTAATGGTATCTTGTTGATTACCATTGTTGTGGTTGTTGTTGTGATTGTCTTGGAGAATCGTGATCCGATTAAAACTGTTTCTTGGTTGCTGGTGCTTTTTCTGCTTCCTATTATTGGGATCATTCTTTATCTCTACGTGGGTCGTAATTTCAGAAAGAATAAGTTTTTTATCAGAAAAAGCATGGCTGACGAGATCAGTATCGAGCGCTTGCGTCACGACCAATTGAGCAGACTGAATGAAAAACGCTTTCTAAAAGATTCACGTCTGGTGACCAAGCGAAACATGATGCGCTTACTGCTGAACAATAGCAAGTCATTGATCACCGAGAACAACCGAATCAGGGTATTGAATAATGGCCGCCAAACCTTTGGTTCGATGATTTATGAGATGGAAAATGCCCAGCATCATATCCATCTCGAGTTTTATATTATTCAAGACGAAACCATCGGAAACCGGATCAAAGAGATATTGATCCGAAAGGCTAAAGAGGGCGTAAACGTAAAGGTTATTTATGACGATGTAGGCAGTTGGTCATTGTCCAGGCATTTTATCCGATCGCTCACCAATGCTGGGATTCAAGTGAAAAGTTTTATGCCTGTCAAAATCTACGCCCTGGCTAATAAGGTCAATTATCGTTTGCATCGCAAGATTGTGGTGATTGATGGCCATGTGGGTTTTGTGGGTGGATTAAATATCGCAGATCGTTATTGGCGGGGCTTGGGGAAAAACAACATGTGGCGAGACACCCACCTTCGCCTTGAAGGTGAATCGGTTCATGCCTTACAGGCAGTATTTCTGACAGATTGGAATTTTGTTAATAATCACACTGAACCCGATCAGAATTACTTTCCAGAGAACCAGGTTACTGAAGCTAAACTAGTTCAAATTGCTACCAGCGGACCCGACTCAGATTGGCAATCCATTATGCAAGCTTATTTCACGGCCATAGCCACAGCTACTAATTATGTCTTTATCTCCACCCCTTACTTCCTGCCTAATGAGAGCATCATGACAGCGCTCAAAACGGCTGCACTGGGCGGTGTAGATGTTCGTATTCTCCTGCCGGATAAAAATGATTCTTGGATTGTTGGACATAGCAGCCGGTCGTATTTGCGTGAGATTCTTGAAGCTGGTGTGAAAGTGTATTTCTTTAAGAAAGGGTTTACCCACAGCAAGCTCATGGTGGTCGATGATGTATTTAGTTCTGTGGGAACCGCCAACATGGACATCAGAAGTTTTAATCAGGATTTTGAAGTCAATGCCCTCATTTACGACGAGGAAGTTAGCCTCTCTATTAAGAATGATTTCTTCAATGATTTGGCTGCCTCACAGCAATTGAAACTTGAAGTTTGGATGAAACGACCCCTCTATCAGAAAATGGCTGAATCCTTTGCACGTGTTTTCAGTCCACTGCTCTAGGCACTCAGAACATCTTTTTACGTTTGATCAGGAAAGGAAGCAAAACGTCTTTGAAGTCGTTTTGAATGGAAGCCTCGACCAAATCGATGCCGTATTGACCACAACGCAGTTTGATTTCCTGTTTGTGTTGGTTCATCCGTTCCAAATAGTGCTGTTTGATCTGAGCGGGATTGATTTTCATTAAGCGACCGGTTTCCATATCAATAAATTTGTGTGGACGATTCGGGTAATCAAACTGACCCTCATGGACTTCATCCAACACATGAAATAAGAGCACCTCATGTTGGTTGTATTTGAAATGTTGCAAAGCTGAGAACACAGCATCAGGAGCACTCTGGTCAAGCAGGTCGCTGAAGATAACAACCATACTTCTTTTCGGTAGAGCTTCTGCTAATTCATGGAGAATGGCTGCTGTTTGAGTTTTGCGATTAAACTGGTCTGAATTCACCGATTGACTTTTCTTTAAAAGGGCAGTGAGTTCAGCATATAAATGCTGTGCATGCACTGCCGATAAGCGGGCATCCGTTTGAAATTCAATCTGATCCGAAAAGAGATGTAATCCAACAGCATCGCGCTGTGTCCTGAGTAGACGGATCAAAGCAGCAATGCAGTATATGCTGAAATACAGTTTATTGTGCAAATTGCCAGTGGGGTAGGGAAAGAGCATTGAAGAAGAGATATCAAGTATCAAATGAGCTCTGAGATTGGTTTCTTCTTCATACTTTTTAACAAAAAGCTTTTCTGTACGTCCGTACAACTTCCAGTCAATGTGTTTGGTCGATTCACCGGTATTATAATGCCGATGCTCAGCAAATTCAACCGAAAATCCATGGAAAGGGCTTCGGTGTAAACCCGTGAGGAATCCTTCAACGACAAGCTTGGCAATCAGTTCAAGTTGCGCAAAAAGATCCAGTTCCTCGATATCGGCAATGTTATTCATGGATTGGGCTGAATATAACTGAAAAAGGCACGAAGGTCACTGTCGCTGGTGCCCCTTGTGCCTTTAACCATTTTTTTATCCTGACTTACAGCATAGTGTCAATCTTTTGACCTAAAGCAGCTTTTGGAACAACACCAACTTGTTTGTCGGCCAGTTCTCCGTCTTTAAAAAATAATATAGTAGGAATATTTCGTATACCGTATTTTCCTGGAGTCTTGGGATTGCTGTCCACATCCATCTTGGCGACTACAATTTTGTCACCATAATCTTCAGATAATTCGTTAATAATCGGACCAATCATCCGGCAGGGGCCACACCACTCTGCCCAAAAATCAACTACCGCGGGTTTACCTGCTTTAATTACGACATCTTCAAAATTTGCATCAGTTACTTCGATTGCCATGATATGTAAATTTTAATTGTTTCAACAATGATCAAAAGTAGAAAAAAAAAACTCCAAGTATTTGTCTTATTCGATTTTAAATTCGATTTCAGAATGAGTATCTAGATAACTCAGAAAGTTTGGATTTATTTCAATACGGTGAGAGCGACTGAACATCTCAATCCAAACTTTTTCAAGGGGTTCATAAATCAGAAATTTCAATTGAGTATTGCCTTTGTTCTGAGCCATTATTCCCTCAAGATCTTTAATCATTTGTGAAGTGATACTTTTCAAAGATACTTTCAGTGTCACTGATTTGATCATATTCTCCCGGATTTCGGAGATCAAATTAATTGCCCTGACCTTGTATTCAAGCTCATCTTCATTGAATGGGCGAGGTGCAATTTTGCCAGTTAAGTATAAAGTAAAGCCCGGTTGCATGTAATTTCTGAAATTCATGTAGTCTTTAGAAAAGAACACGATATTAAGCTGATCAGTAAAATCTTCAATGGTTATTTTACCAAAGGGTTTATTGTTTTTTGTGGTTCGGTGTTCAGCTTGTGTAACAATACCTGCCACTTTGATTTCTTTACCCACCAAATCTTTCATGTTCTGGAGATCACTTAAGTTAGCATTGCAGAAATGATCGATTTCAAGCTGGTAGTCATCCAGCGGATGGGCGGACAGGTAGATGCCGACGAGTTCCTTTTCCTCATTGAGTAGCCGCAGACTTGGCCAATCCTGGTCGGCAGGAGGATCGGGGCGAGTGATGACGTTTTCAGTTGTGCTGCCAAACAGGCTTTGTTGGGCTGCATTTTTTTCTTCCTGGATTCGCATTCCGTAGCGGCTGAGGATCTCAATAAAGCTCTGCCCTTTTTCATCTTCTGCCACATACTGACTTCGAGAGAATAGACTGATCCCATCGAGTGCCCCTGAGAGGGCCAGCGACTCCATTACCTTTTTATTTACCGATTTGTGATTAACTCTTTCCACAAAGTCATACACATCAGAGAATGGGCCATTTGCCTTTCGTTCGGCGATGATGTCTTGCACAGCTCCTTCTCCAACGCCTTTCACTGCGGCCAGGCCAAAACGGATATTCCCTTCGTGGTTAACAGTAAATCGCAAAAAGCTCTCATTCACATCGGGTCCTTTGACCTCGAAACTCATTCGTTTACATTCATCCATGTAAACCTTGATTTTCTTGATATCAGAAAAATTCCGACTCAATACCGCAGCCATATATTCGGCTGGGTAATTGGCTTTAAGATAGGCAGTTTGAAATGCGACCACCGAGTAGGCAGCGGAATGCGATCGATTAAAACCATATTTTGCAAATTCTTGCATGATGGCAAATATCTCAGCGGCCTTCTTTTCTGAAATACCCTTTTCAACGGCACCAGCAATGAATGTAACTTTCTGTTTTTCCATTACATCCATTTTTTTCTTACCCATGGCCCGTCGCAGCAAATCAGCAGCCCCTAATGAAAATCCACCAACAATCTGAGCGGCCTGCATGATCTGTTCCTGATACACCATGATCCCATAGGTGTCGGCCAGGATATCTGTGAGCCATTCGTGTGGATATTGCACTTTTTCCAGTCCGTGTTTTCGTTTGATAAATTGAGGTATATAATCCATTGGACCTGGCCTGTACAGGGCGTTCATTGCAATAAGATCTTCCAGACCGGTGGGTTTGAGCTCTTTTAAATGGCTCCTCATACCGGGCGACTCAAACTGGAAAGTTCCGATTGTATCACCTCGTTGGTATAGTTCAAAGGTTTTGGGATCTTCATAGGAGATCTGATCCATATCAACATCAATGCTTCTGGATAATTTGATGTTGTCGACACATTCTTTGATGATAGACAAAGTTTTCAAACCCAGAAAATCCATTTTAAGCATCCCAACATTTTCCACATGTTTACCGTCGTACTGGGTCAGGTACAAATCTGTATCCTTTGATGTACTTAAGGGAATATGTTCAATCAGATCTTCAGGGCCGATAATTACTCCGCAAGCATGGATTCCGGTTTGTCTTACAGATCCTTCAAGGGTTTCTGCCATGGTGAGGGTTTGGGTCACCAATTCTTCTCCACTCGATTTTTCCTTTCTTAAATCCTGTACATCCTTATAGGATTGCTTCAGTGTAACTTTAGGCCCTTCCGGAACCATCTTGGCCAAGCGGTTGGCTTCGGGTAGTGGCAAATTAATGACACGAGCTACATCTTTTATTGAGCTTTTAGCGGCCATGGTTCCGAAAGTGATAATTTGAGCAACACGTTCCTTACCGTACTTGTTGACTACCCATTTGAGTACATCGTCACGGCCATCTTCATCAAAATCAATATCAATATCGGGCATGCTGATGCGCTCAGGATTCAGAAAACGCTCAAACAGTAACTTATACTTTATGGGATCAATGTCTGTGATGCCTGTGCAGAAGGCAACAGCCGATCCCGCAGCTGATCCCCTGCCCGGACCTACAGAAACATGCATGTCCCGGGCAGCCTGGATGAAATCCTGTACGATTAGAAAATAACCAGCAAAGCCCATGTTTTTAACCACTGTCAACTCATAGTCAATGCGGTCACGAATTTCATCAGTTATTTCAGGGTAGCGCTTTTTGGCTCCTTCAAAACTCAGATGTCTGAGGTAATCATCTTGATTTTCAAACTCTTTGGGCAACTCAAAAGCAGGCAACAATACCTCACGATCAAGGGCGTATTCCTCAACTTTTTCGGCCAGGTCGAGCGTATTCGCAATAGCCTCTGGCTGGCCAGGGAACAGAGCCTTCATTTGCTCAGGAGTCTTGAAGTACTCCTGTCCAGTAAACTTCATCCGGCTGGTGTCATTGATATCTTTACCAGTTCCCAGACAGATCAAAATTTCTTGTGCTTTTGCGTCCTCGGCGTGCAAGTAATGAACGTCGTTAGTTGCAATCAAGGGCACCTGGTGTTTTCTGGCCAGTTTCACCAGAATTTCGTTCACCTTTTGCTGTTCCTCAGATCCGTGGTCTTGCAGTTCAACATAATAATCCGAATCAAAAAGCTTCTTGAACTTGAGTAAAACTTCTTCGGCTGCCTCTTCACCATGATTCAATGCCGCTTTTGGTAATTCTCCACCCAGACACGATGAACAGGCGATCAACCCTTCATGGTATTTGCTTAAAATGTCCCAGTCTATTCTGGGTTTATAGTAGAAGCCCTCTATCCAGGCTAATGAGACCAATTTTACGAGGTTGCTGTACCCGGTTTTATTTTTAGCCAGCAAAATGAGGTGAAATCGATTTCGGTCTTCTTTGTCTGATTTGTCTTTTCTGCCTTTCGGAGCCATATACACCTCGCAGCCGATGATGGGTTTAATCCCAGCAGCCCGGGTTTCATCATAGAACTTTTTCACACCAAACATATTGCCGTGATCGGTGATAGCCAGAGCCGGCATATTCAATTCTTTTGCGCGTTTAACCATATCCGGAATTCTGGATGCCCCGTCAAGAATAGAATACTGGGTATGCACGTGCACATGAATGAAATCGCTCATAGAGTAAAAAGTTAAAAATCAAGTTCTTCCCGAAAATCATCCTCACAAGTGGGAGGCATTTAAAAATACAACAAATCAGTACTGAATGTTTAGTTGTTTAAAACTCTTGAAAAAGTCTGGCAAACTTTTGGGAGAGAATTATTTACTCGTATCTTTGCACCCACATTTTTTTTAAGGTATCATAATAAATTAACAATGCCAGTTAAAATTAGATTAGCTAGACACGGGAGAAAATCCCGTCCGTATTACTACATAGTAGTTGCGGATAGCAGGGCGCCACGTGATGGTAAGTTTATTGAGCGGATTGGTTCATACAATCCAATCACAAATCCTGCTACGATTGACCTTGACTTCGATAAAGCTTTGGATTGGTTGCAAAAGGGGGCTCAGCCTACCGACACAACCAGAGCAATCTTAAAGCTTAAAGGAGTTATGTACAAGAACCACCTGCTTAAAGGGATGGCAAAAGGTGCATTAACCGAAGAACAGGTTGAAGAGAAATTCCAGACTTGGCTCAGTGAAAAGGAAGAGCAAATCAACAAAGTTGTGGATGGTCTTGAGGCAGAACGGAAAGCTGACGAAAAGAAACGTTTTGATGCTGAGGCAAAGATTCGGGAAGCTATGGCTGCTGAATTGGCAAAACGGAATGCTGAATTAGCTGATGACGGTGAAGAGTCCACTGAAGAGGAAACTCCAGCCGCAGAAGTTGCCGCACCTGAGGCAACTCCAGAAGTTGCTGAAGAGAAGCCTGCAGAGGAAAAACCTGCCGCAGAAGAAAAACCCGCTGCCGAGAAACCAGCTGCACAGGAAAAGCCTGCTGCTGAGAAACCAGCTGCACAGGAAAAACCCGCTGCCGAGAAACCAGCTGCAAAGGAAAAACCTGCTGCTGAGAAACCAGCTGCAAAGGAAAAACCTGCAGCAGAAGAAAAGCCTGCTGCTGAGAAACCAGCTGCAAAGGAAAAGCCTGCTGCTGAGAAGCCCGCTGAAAAGCCAAAAGCTGAAGCCAAGGAGGAACCCGCTGGCGATGATGAAAAAAAAGCTGAATAAACTTACCGGTTGAGAAATTAGAAGGGGGTGAATATTTTCACTCCCTTTTTTTATTGGCAATGGTGGGCAGACGAGCAATTATTTATACCATATGCATCTCCCTTGCAGTTTTGCTGTTTTGCAGTAGTTTTACTCGATAGCCATGAAATTCAAAGAAAATCCAAAACGACTGGGCCGAATCACCAAAGTACATGGCGTGCATGGTGGTCTGGTGGTGCAGTGTGACCAGAAACTAAATCCTGAAACGGAATGGCCTGAATGGGTTTTTCTGGAGATAGATAGCGGGCTGGTTCCCTTTGCTTTAAAAGGGGATGATTGCTTCGAAAAGGATGCGCATACACTGGTCATTTATCTGGCCGATTACACCAATAAGGAAGCTGCTGGAGAAGCGATTGGTCACGGGGTGTTTTTTCCGGCCGACCAGATCCTGGTGAATCATGAGAATGATTGGAACCCGAATGATTTGCCTGGTTACCTGGTTAGGTTTGGTGATAGTGACGAAGTGGGTGAGGTGATTGAGTGGGTTGATATTCCTGATAATCCTCTCCTCAAAATTAGCTATCAAGGTAAAGAAGTGCTGATTCCGGCTCAGGATGAGTTCATCCATGAATGGGATACATCCAGCAGAAAAATTATCATGGAAATTCCAGACGGTTTATTGGATCTTGAGTAGCTACTGTCTTAGTATTTTTACCTGCCCATCAGCACTCACTCGGATCACAGATGAGGCTTTTTTTGTGGGAGGTTCATTCCTTTTCCAATCGACTACGTAATCTACCCGTTTAACCAATTCGCGATCTAGGTCGTCAAAGCAAGTGGGGGAGGGCTGTCCGCTGAAATTCGCCGAAGTCGAGACAATAGGTCTCCTGAAACGCTGGAGAAGGGTCTGACAAAAGGAATCATCAGGTATACGCATGCCAATACTGCCATCCATGGCCGGAAGATTGTCGGCCAAATTAATCGCCTGGTCCAAAACCAGCGTTGTCGGATCTACACTGACCTCAAAAAGATCGTAGGCAATCTCAGGAAATTCTTGAACATAGCGTTCTGCCATCCCGAGGTCTGATACCAAAATCAACATGCTTTTTTGGGGATCACGCTGCTTGATTTGATACACCTTTTCAACGGCTTTCGCTGAACAGGCATCACATCCCATCCCCCAGATCGTATCGGTAGGGTATAGGAAAATCCCTCCGGTCTTGAGTACCTCAAGGGTTTGATTGATTTCTTGCTGCATACAGTTTTTTTAACAGGCGATATTTCAAATACACATATTTAGCTGAGAAAGAGGCAAACTGCCAGCCCAGGTAGCCCTCGAGATAACCCATTCTCACGAAGTACTCTTTGTTCCATCGCCAAATGGCATGGATTAGTCCTTGACCAAACCAGGTATTCTTTGATTCCCTGAAGTAGGCCCGGGCAGCAATTTCAGCAAAATGCTGTGTCTTCGCAGCGTGCTCAGCCCGGTCTTTAATAACCCAGTGCAATAGATCTCCTCGAAGTCTCTGTTTGATCGATCCAGGGTTCATTTCAACGTGATCATGAGGGTCATAGCCAGTCCATTGTGCCTTTTGCCGGTTAAACAATCGCAATTTGCGATCAGGGTACAGACTGGTATATTTCATCCAGCGACCACAATAACTATTTCGCCGGTTAAATTCAAACCCATCAGCTGTGGGATTTTTCATCACCTGCCGGATGTTATCTGTGGCATTTTTACTCAGGGCTTCGTCGCCATCGAGCGACAACACCCAATCGTTTCGCGCCATAGAAAGGGCCCGGTTTTTTTGACTCACATAACCATCAAAAGCATGCTGCTCAAAACGTACACCAGCTGCTTCACAAATAGCCTGGGTACCATCGGTTGAAAAGGAATCAAGCACCAGTACCTCATCGGCCAGCGAGCTCACAGAATCAAGGCATCTTTTCAAATGCGCTTCTTCGTTTAAGGTGATGATGACAACCGACAATTTCTCCATTATACTGCTACATCATATTCACGCAGGGCATTGTTCAGTGAAGTCTTTTTACTGGTAGATTCTTTTCGCTGCCCAATAATTAGGGCACAGGGTACCTGAAAAGATCCGGCTGGAAATTTCTTGGCGTAGGATCCCGGAATAACGACCGATCGGGCAGGGATAATACCTTTGTATTCTACTGGTTCGTTTTGGGTAACATCAATGATTTTAGTCGAACCGGTGATCACGACATTAGCCCCCAAGACCGCCTCAAATCCCACCCTAGCACCTTCAACCACAATGCACCTTGATCCAATGAAGGCATTGTCTTCGATAATCACGGGGGCGGCCTGAACCGGTTCGAGCACACCACCAATACCCACCCCACCACTGAGGTGAACGTGTTTTCCAATCTGTGCACATGAGCCTACTGTTGCCCAGGTATCGACCATCGTACCTTCATCAACATAAGCTCCAATGTTTACGTAAGAAGGCATCATGATGACTCCTTTCGAAACATAGGCTCCGTAGCGTGCCACGGCATGAGGTACCACGCGGATGCCCAGTTCGTCATAATTTGATTTGAGTGGAATTTTATCGTGAAACTCCAACACCCCAGCTTCCATCTTGGTCATTTGACGGGTAGGAAAATACAATATAACCGCCTTTTTGATCCATTCATTCACGATCCAGCCTTCATCAGACGGTGAAGCAACGCGTAATTTGCCTTTGTCAAGGTCTTCAACAACCGATTCAATGGCTGCCAATGTTTCCTTTTCATTCAACATAGCTCGGTTTTCCCAGGCTGTTTCAATAATTACTCTTCTCTGATCCATACCTTTTTCAATATGTTGGTAAATATACTCTGAATAGCTGTAAATTCTTATTTTTAAGCATTGACCAAAACCATATTTATCATGCTAAAGAAATGTGCCCTACTTACATTCATTGCACTGTGTGCGTCAGTTTTGACCACAGTAGCCCAGCTAAATCTGACCTATCAAGACCCACCCAAGGAACTGGCTGCCATAGTTGATGCGCCTTCAACCCCGGGCACCTCGTTAAATGTAGAAGCTGGGGTGATGCTTTTGCTTGAGCGACCGGGTTACCAGGGTATTGATGACCTGGCCCAGGAGATGCTTCGATTGGCAGGTACCCGAATTGATCCGGCTACCAATGGTCCAAGTCGCTCATCATATAGCACTGCAATCACCCTCCTGAATCTCGAATCGGGTGAAAAGAAAGCAA
The DNA here is from genome assembly GCA_964444375.1 of uncultured Porphyromonadaceae bacterium. Classification (GTDB taxonomy): domain Bacteria; phylum Bacteroidota; class Bacteroidia; order Bacteroidales; family UBA12481; genus JABHCC01. Next base: position 16,965 of record CAYUGX010000061.1, read on the forward strand.
TCACTGGTCTACCATCGCCGGCAAAAATTGGTGGCATCAATTGGTCACCCAATGATGATGGTTTTGTGTTTACTCAACTATACAGCGACCGGATTGAACTTTGGTATATGGCCTTGGCTGATCTAAAGCCGGTGAAACTAGTGAGCCACATCAACGCCCTGATGGGAAGTTCCTATACCTGGTTGCCCAATGGGACAGCCTTGATCTGTAAAGTCATTCCGAAAGATCGTGGTGAGCGTCCTACCGGTTCAAATGTACCAGCCGGCCCAATTATCAGAGAAAATCTAGGTAAAGAAGCCGCTGTGAGAACCTACCAGGATCTCCTAGCCAATAAAGATGATGAAGCACTATTCAAATATCTGGTCACCTCAGAGCTTGTTCAGGTGAGTTTGGATGGTCAACTAAAGAAGATTGCTGGCGCAGATCTTTACCGCAGCATATCGCCTAGCCCTGATGGTAATTATCTCATGGTGAATCGAATGAAAGAACCCTTTTCCTACCTGGTTCCGTATCGCAGTTTCCCATACAACGTAGAAATCTGGAAACCGGATGGTAGCTTTGTGAAAGTGATTCATGAGTTTCCGCTGATGGAAAGTGTACCAAAAGGTTTTGGATCAGCACAACCCGGGCCCCGAAGTTTCAGCTGGCGATCAGACAAGGCAGCCAGTATCTACTGGGTCGAAGCGCTGGATAAGGGTGATCCGAAAAATGAAGTGCCTTTCAGAGATCAAGTCTATTCGCTGGATGCCCCGTTCAATGATAAACCAACAACGCTGATCAAGACCAATCTGCGTTATGGTGGCATCACCTGGGGACGTGAAGATTTGGCTGTTGTGACTCAATCCTGGCGAACCACAAGGCAATCCATCACCGCCTTTTTCAATCCCAGTGATCCATCAGAGGAAATGGATATCATTTGGGATCGTTCATCCGAAGACCGCTATGGCGATCCGGGCCGATTCATTACCGACGAGAATGAATGGGGCAGAAATACGCTCTTATTTGATAAAAAAGGAAAGAAACTATTTCTTTATAATAGTAGGGGATCTTCACCA
>CAYUGX010000062.1:0-17966 GCA_964444375.1 uncultured Porphyromonadaceae bacterium
GCACCGGAAACTTCGGCCTTGGTGTTTTGCTGTACTTCTTCGTTTTCAACTCTTCCAATACAACCTCAACTGCTTTCTCAAGTTGTGGATCGCGACCTTCAATTACATCTTTTGGCGTCATTTCAACTTCTACGTCGGGATAGACCCCTTCGTTCTCAATGATCCATTTACCATCTTTACTGAAGATCCCAAAGTTTGGAGCAGTAACTGAGCCACCATCCATTAATCCGGGTGTTCCACCAATACCGACCAAGCCTCCCCAGGTTCGTTTGCCAATCAGCTTACCACCTCCCGTTTCACGGAAATAAAATGGCATCCAATCACCGCCAGAACCGGCAAATTCATTGATTATCATAGCTTTCGGACCAAAACTAGCCGCAAATGGGGATTCATAATCCGGACCTTCACGAGGTGCCCAGTAATTCAGAAGCTCCTTGTTCAGGTATTCAATAATGTAGTTGGCTACTTGACCTCCACCATTGAAGCGCTCATCGATCACCAGCCCTTCCTTGTCTGATTGTGGGAAGAAATATCGATTGAAGTAGCTGTATCCTCCTCTGCCTGTATTGGGCAAATAAACATAACCCAGCTTCCCGTCTGACAGCTCTTCTACTTTTTCCCGGTTGCCTTCAATCCAGTTTCTGTTTCTGAGGCTACCTTCACTACTTATGGGAACAACGGTAACCATTCGGCCTTCTTCTGGGTTTGTTGACGGAGCGATCAGCAATTCAACCTGCATACCACTGGTGTTCTCAAACAGTTCAAAAATATTGGTATCCGCATTAAGGTCCTTTCCATTGACTGAAAGGATAAATTCACCTTCTGCCACATTTATGCCGGGTTCGGTCAATGGTGCTCGAAGGTCGGGATTCCAATTTTGGCCGCCGTATATTTTAGCTAGTTTATAGTGACCTTGCTCAAGTGTGAAATCTGCCCCTAAGAGTCCGCCACCTACACGTTTAATGGTAGAAGGTGCCCCTCCACGCACATATGAATGACCCACACACAACTCACCTAACATTTCCTTTAAAACATAGTTCAAATCATTTCTATGGGCCAGATCTGGCAGGTATTTTTGGTATCGCTTCAGATTGGCCTCCCAATTCACCCCATGCATATTTGGATCATAGAAATAGTCTCTGTTCAATCGCCATGCCTCACGAAGCATTTGAGACCATTCTTCTTGTGGTTCAACTCGAATATCAAGCTTACTTAAATTCAGCTTTCCATCACTTGTTTTTGGTTTTCCTTTTAAACTGGCGATTCCCCAATTGTTACCAGCTCGATACAAAAATTTCTGACCATTGGCAGATACAGTAAAAGATCTGATGCCAGAAATCAAGGTTTCTGATTTTCGTTTGTTAAAATCGTATTTCATCACATTCGCGCCAGAGCGGTAGAACAAAAGACCTCCTTTGACCGATGTGAGTCCTGTATATGATCCGGCACGACCTGGTAGGGCAATAATTCGTTGATCAAGACCATCAAAATCAATCTTTACCAGCTTCTTCTCTTCCTTCTTTTTCTTTTCTCCCTCAGGCTGATCATCTTCTTTTATTTCTTCTTCATCACTTTCAGGCTCAAAAGGTGAAACCTGGTCTTTGGTGAGCACGGCAATGTAAATATTGTGAGTAACTGGATGATCATTAGATGTCATATCCAGGCCACTCTTGGTCATCCCTGAATTCACGCTAGCGCGAAAGAACAGATACTTGCCATCGGCATCGAAAATCGGCTGACTGGCGTCACTCATGCCATCTGAAACCTGATGTGAAGTTTGGTTCTCCACTGAATACACCCAGATGACACCAAATCGATTATCCAGGATTTTGGTGTAGGTAATCCATCGATTATCTGGAGACCAGGCCGGTGATCCTGCACCAGAGTCTACCCGGGTAACTTTCTTCTTGACCACATCATACAGTAAGATGTTGCGTTGTTTGTCGGTAAAAACAATCATTTTGCTGTCTGACGACCACTTCATCGAATAGAAAAAGGTTGGATCTGGCAACTTTACCTTTGTTGGTGCATTCTTGGCAAACTGGTCGACAATGTGTAACTCATATTCACCACTTTCGTCAGAATAGTACGCGATCATTTTGCCATCAGGTGACCAGGCTGGATACCGTTCCATAACTCCTGGTGTGTTGGTCAAATTCCGAACATCACCTTTTTCTGCAGGGACAGTTAGAATCTCTCCATGCGCTTCAAAAACAGCTCGTTTGCCTGAAGGTGAAATATGGTTAGATCGTATTTCATTGCTAACCGATTTGAAATAGGGCCTTATATGTGGATTATCTTTCGGTACATCCACCACGAGTTGATTTGTTTTATCAGTGTCTGGATAATACAGGTATAGGTATCCTTCACGGGCAAAAACCAGTTGTTCATTGTTACTGCTAAGAAATTTAATATCGGCCTGTTTCTTTTTAACATGCTCAATTACTTCTGTATCTCCGATAGCATAAGAGAACAGATTCATGTCAAGATTTCTATCCGACAGGAAAAAAACCCGGTCATTCACCCATACTGGATAGGTGTCACTGGCATTGATATGAGGGATTTCAACGTGGTTCCAGGTTTCTAAGTTAATTATCCAAACCGGGGTTGTTCGGCCTCCTCGATAGCGTTTCCAGCTTGAAAAAGCGTTGCTTGTAGGTGTATAAGCGACATACTGACCATCAGGCGAATAACTGGCAAGTGAAACCCTTGGAATGGGTAATTGTTTTGGATAGCCACCTTCGTCACCAATAGTAAAAAGGTGTGACCGACGATTGGGATGAAATCGAGATGAGGAAAACAGTACCTGCCCGTCGTTGGTCCAACCTTGCACCTGATCAGCACCGGGATGAAAGGTTAAACGCTTGGGTGATCCCCCCGCAGCCGGTATGACATACACGTCGCGATTTCCATCATATTCACCGGTAAAGGCAACCTGAGTACCGTCAGGTGAAAACTTTGGAGAGGATTCCATCCCGGCGTGTGAAGTAAGTGCAGTAGCTGTACCGCCATGGATAGGGGCAGTAAACAGATCGCCTGCATAAACAAACACCACCTGCTTTGCCGAAATATCAGGTTCGTGAAGCATTCGGGTGCCTTGTTGTGCAATTGCATTTGCAGCAAATAGTACTGCTGCTGAGATCAGCAGTATTGATCTTAGTTTCTTCAGATTTTTCATCGTTGGTTTTTGAATATGGGTAATAGGATTATTAATTTCTTCTTCTGACTTTCTCTGATTCGAGCATGCGCTTGAGTTCACTAACTAAATCGGGATTCTCACCGTAACAATCGTCTCTTTGAGCAGGATCGATTGCCAGGTTAAATAACTCCCCTCCAGTTTTTTCAGCGTCTATTTCATAACCATGACTGCTTCTATACCAATCGGGAACCCGGGTGTGGTATCCTGTATTCCTGTCTATCAACACCCAATCACCTTGACGCATCACAAAACCGTTGGCAAAAGTGTTATGGACAGCCTGGGTTCGAAGCGCATCCTTTGTTTCACCCATCAGATAGGGCAATTGATTAATCCCATCAATGGCAATTGTATCCGGTAGGTGATTTTGATGATCTGGACTCTTTGAATCTAACATTCCGGCAATGGTTCTAAAAATATCAACCTGATGAAATAACACATCTGATACCTGCCCGGGTGAGATCTTGCCAGGCCATTTGATGATGAATGGGACTCGATGTCCCCCTTCATAGATATCTCGTTTCAATCCTCTCAAATGCCCCATTGAATAGTGATTAAAACTTTGGATTCTGGGGTATGCATAATGTTCAGGTCCGTTATCTGCTGAAAATATCACGAGAGTATTATCAGTAACACCTTTATCATCCAGCTTTTTTAAAATCTCACCGGCAACAAAATCGGTTTGATACACGAAATCACCATAGGGACCAGCCTGGGTTTTTCCATCAAATTCATCATTTGGGATAATGGGTGCATGTGGACTGGGAAATGGGAAATAGAGAAAGAAAGGAGCATCCCCATCTTGTTTATCGAGCCATTCCAGGGCTTTTACTTTGAGGGTAGGCAGTACCTGATATGGATCCCAGTCTTTCGCCATTGGTCCAGGACGAAATTCCCAACTGCCCTCCTTGGTTCTCATACCTCGCAAATCAAAGGCCTCACTGGGGATATCAACCACCCGGTCGTTTTCAACAAAAGTATAGGGCGGGAAATTAATCGTACCATCCCCGAAATAGTAATCAAACCCATGGGCCAGCGGACCATCAGGAATGGATTTGGACCAGTCAAAATCATCGGTACTGAAAGCCTTTCGCTGATCAGTATCAGAAACCGGTTTCGCTTCTGCATCAGGTTTCTTCAATGCATCCCAGTCCCAACCGAGGTGCCACTTACCGATACAGGCCGTAACATAGCCATGGTCTTTCAATAACTCTGGCAGGGTATAATCAGAATCCACAAACTTTGATGGTCCAAAAGGCCCAACAATCCCATGAAATCTTCTCCAGTGATATTGCCCCGTCAATAATGCAAAGCGGCTGGGTGTGCAAATTCCTGACGAGCTGTGACCATCAGTAAATCGGATACCCTCAGAGGCCAGTTTATCTAAATGTGGGGTGCTGAGTTTAGCCTGTGGATTTTGAATACTCAGGTCTCCATAGCCCATATCATCGGCATAGAGGATGACAATATTCGGTAGTTTTGACTCCTGTCCACAAGAAAACAGGACCAAAAGGGGTAGGAGGAACAATAGTCTTTTCATTATGTACTTAATTCCTTTAATTTGAGCTACATTCTAAAATTATGAAAAATATGTTGCCATTTTCATAGAAGTAGCTATTTCTGGCCAATTTGACCAGAGTAGGAATTGAAGCTTATACCCGGATAAGCAGATTGACTATTGTTTCAGGATTTTGACAACTTTGAAGGTGAGAAATTACTTTCATTCATCTTCACGCCACTAACCAATTTATCCACGATCATCAACGACTTTCGGTCATTTTTACAATTTCTCATTTCCATTTCAAAAGCAAAATAGCTGCCGTTACCTTGTTTGCGATAATCCCTGATTAGTTGAACCTTAAACAACTCATTATCTAAATCGTAGAACTCTACTTTGTGACAAAGAAAGGTTTCCTTATCAATCCAGCACATTTTTCTGTGGTAGCCATAATCATCTTCTATGTCCTCACTTTTACACCTCGTTTCAATTTTCCAACATAGTTTTCCATCCAACGATTCGTCAGCCAGTAGCTTATATTCAAAGTCATTTGCAGCAGGCACACTCATGTCAGCATTTGAAAATTCGGATCCCATGAAACTAGATCCTCTTTCTGAACTGACAACCCTGCGATTCTTCCTCAATGCAGGAAGATAAATCCACATATCATCTGCCTGATTATCATAATCATATATCAGAAGCGATGTCCCTTTTACATCAGCAGGTTCCTGGAAGCGCAATAGGGTTTTGGTTACTTCGCCGAAAATACCTGTTGATGTTGTCAATTTTCGAATCCGTTCTCGGCCCCTTGTATCATATATCTTCAATGTTACATCCATTTGCATCGCACCAATATCGATTGCATTCTGCGATTCCTTTATAATTTCTTTCGCATCCTGAGCCATAATTTGGTTACTTAAGATCAGAACGAAAATTAGAATCCATTTCTTCATTTTATTATCCTTTTAGTCTTGGTTTTAAAAACTTTGGTCTCACCACGAAAACAATTGCCGGGATCAGCATCAAAGCCGAAATCAAACATAAAAACAGCGAAGCTATGATCAACAGCCCAAATGACCTGACCAGTGGAAATGCAGAAAAGAATAGCACTGCAAAACCAAGCATCACTGCTAAAGCGTTGATTGATATCCCTCTTCCGATTGTAACCAAGGCCATTTGCACCGCATCCTGGTATCCTTTTCCAAGTCGAATTTCATACTGCAGCCTCCAAAACAAGTGTATGGTAAAATCAACACCAAGACCGATCGAAATCGATGATAAAAGAGCTGTCACGATATTCAGCTCAATCCCGAGCCATCCCATGAGACCGAAAGTGTTTATTAGCGCAAAAAGCAAAGGTATACTACCTATTACCCCAGCCATTAAGTTTCTGAAAATCAATATCAAAAGAATAAAGATGGCAACAAATGCACATATCAATGATGAAATCTGTCCTCGTACCACGGTTTCACTTAACTCTTTTTCAATCAACCCAAAACCCGCTATAACGTTCAGAGCTGGATCAGATTTGACCAGGTCATTGATTGTTTCCTCGACGTCTTGAACAGCTTTAAAGCTATTGGCATGAAATTGAACGGTCATTAGTCCATTCTCATAAGGGAAATCCACAATCTGTTCAAAATCTTGAGGATCACCACTCATGTTGTATAATTCAAGTAATTGGGCCACTGCTTCACGGGAATCTGGAATGGCATCATACTCAGATTCATCTTCGGAATACATGGTTTTGCTCATTTTGCGAATTACTCCGGCTAATGAACTCACGCGGTCAATGTTTGGATGAGCTTCCAATTCTTCAGTATAATCATCAATTCTTGATAAAATGCCAGGATCTTTCAAATCACCGCTAAAGACTACCTGAATCATTTTGGAACCGCCAAAATGCTGGTCTGCGATTCTGACACTATTGTTCAAGGGGTGATTCTTCGGCATCAGTGAATTAAAATCTGAGGCAACCTCGAGCCGGACAAGCCCATTACCAACAAGCAGGGTAAACAGCCCGAATAGTACCACCACTAGTCTTGGATTACCCACAACCATTAAACTCGTGTATTTCAACCAATTCAACAACAGACTACCACTATAGTGCCTGCTCTTTACAACCACATCCCCTTTTCGCAAATAAGACATAAAGGCTGGAATAAAGGTCAGGCTCAGGATCAAGGCTAATCCCACACCAAAAGCAACAACAATACCTATTTGCTTGGCAGGTACCAGTATGTGCGCCATCAATCCCATGATACCCACCATGGTAGTAAGTCCGGTCAATACAATAGGCTTTCTGAGGTACCTTGTCGCACTGGTAAGTAAATCGGCCATGCCCATGTGGGGTTTAGTAACTCTCAATTCCTGGTACCTCGCAATAAAATGCACCCCGTAATTATTGGCAATGGCAATCATCATGATGGGAACAAGTACTCCAATAATGCTCAATTCCCAGCCCATCAGTGGAATGATTCCCATTGAACAGATTGTAGAGATCAGTACTACCATGAAGGGCATCATCATGCCTTTGAACTCCCTGAACGAGAGCCAAAGGAAGCAAAGCATAACAATCAGGGCGAAGGGTAACAGAATCATTAAATCCCTGCCAATCTTATCATTTGCTTCAGCACGTAAGAACAACTCACCACCAATACAAACCTGCTCGTTGCCAGGAAATGCTTGAAGCAGAGAGTCAACAAGTGCCATAACCTCGCTGTCATGATTCTCAACAATCGTATTCAGGATAATCAAGGTATAGTGAAAATCCGCTGAAACCACCAAGCCATTAGCCAACTCATTATCCAGCAGTTCAACCCTAAGTTTGTCTCTTGTGGCTTCTGTTTTAGGAATCCTGCGGATCGCAGGATCTACCAGCATTATTCCACCTTCACCGTGTATATTCTTGGTTTGAAACAGTGACAACACCTGACTGAATTCATCATGCCGGTCTAATTCCTTGCTAATTGATTGGACCCGCCTTAATGTGCTTTCATTGAGGACATCATCTGCTTCAAAAATGATCATTAAAGGTTCAATTTTCCCAAACACTTCCCTGAGCTTATTGTTATTGACTATCGATGACATTGATTCAGGAAGATAGGTCTCCAGGTCTGGATTGATTTGCGTTCTCAGCAGGGGTAGTAATGCGCCTACTGTGAGCAGAAAGCAAAGAACAATGACCAGTCTTCGGTATTTAATTGACTGTAATTTGGTCTCCATTAGCTTTAAAACCTAGCCACTATTTCAACAAAGGCACCACTCAGCATTTTTCCGGCATAATCAAACAGGCTACCATCAGGTCCGGCCAAATATTGACCGCCTACTGCCAGGTTTAAGCCATCAGACAACCTGAAATCCAGTTTCGGTCTGAGCATATACTCCTGTGTTGTAAGCTGATACAACCCAGTCAATTCAACAGTCACAAGATCATAGGCAATGGATTTTTGCAAGGATAGCATGAATCCATGATTCAATTCTTCAGTCAATCCAAAGACACTCCTGTTGTGTTTTGCTGATTCCCAAAAAATAATATCATTGGCATAAGCCATCAGTGCCTGAGGATTGCCTGGATCTGTCAATTGTGGTTCTTGAAGTGTTGTATAGGAAAGATTGTATTTTCCTAGATACTGGACAATCGTGGTGACACCTCCAATACGCTTCTCTAAACCAGCAACATAATGAAGATTGGGATCTGGGATATGCATTTCCTGATCTTCATTCTCTGTCTGGTTCCAGGCAATTTCACCTCGAATAATCCAGGATCCGACTGGGAATGCAAAATCAGCACCAAGACTAGTTTTTCGATAGGGAGTAGCTGAGTATATTATCTCAGGACTTGCCGTTGTGAAATCGATTTGACTAATAGTAAAGCCATAAAAGGGATCATATCCATAAAAACCTGAAACGGCAAAACCGAATGCTGGTAAATCCACATTCAGTCGCCCGGCAATTGAACCGTTTTCAAATGTTTTCTCTGGCATTGAAGCTACTCCGAAATTTGCATTCTCACCGAATTCAAATAAATCATAGCGATAAACTGAAGGGCTATAAAAGGGTATACCAATGAGCTGGAGTTCGATCTCAGGTGTCAACCTAAATATAAAGCTCCCCATAAAAGTGCCTAGTTTTTGATCGTCCAGATCAGCTGTCAACAAAAAATAATCACTTCTGACTAATGAATTGGTCGGATTAATTCCATCAGCCCTACCCCACGGTATGATTTGATTCCCCAGACTCAGCTCAATATTCTCTCCTTGAAAGGCAGCATAGGCCTCCTTCAACTCCATGTCAGTGACATAATTATCATAACGCAGGCCTGTTCTCATCCGAACATCAGCAAATAAATAGGCAAAACCCATCCGGTAGGATGGCTTAAGACTCAGCTCAGAGAAGGCACTGACATAATCGTATTGTTCAGATGCGCCATAAACGCTTCCCTTAAAATGACCCTGCCAATTGACCTGGCTATATCCGGCAGGCCTTAGCATTACTAAGACCAATGTGACCAGGAGAATGACTTTTGATTGATAATACCTCATTGTACCCGTTTTGTACAATGATCGGCTAATATTGATACTTTGGGGTTTTAGTTTCGAATGTTGAACTCAACTAATAAGTCCAGCTTTCAAAAGCTGGAGCTTTCGATGTTCTATTTCGCTCTGAACTGAGCAGGTGTGATCCCGGTGAGCTTTTTAAATGTAGAAAAGAATGAGGACTTACTGCTGAAACCACAGTCGTAACCGATGGCCTCAATTGAATAGGGGTTATTGGGATCCTCAAGCATTTTTTTGACTGCTTCTATTCGGTATTGATTTACGAATTGGAAGAAATTTCGCCCAATCACGGTATTCAAAACCTCTGTAATGTGGTGTTTCGGAAGGCTCAAATGAGCTGATAAAACATCCATGTTCAGGTCGGCATTGAGGTATAGTTCCTCATCCTCAAATGCTTTGAATATTAATTCTTTGATCTCATTTTTCCTGCCGGATGATAGCTGAGGCTTTTTATATTCCTTCTCTGCAATGCCTAGATCTTTCTCGATTACTGCATAAATCTGATCTTGTCGCAGTCCGTAAAATCCTAAAAAACAGATGAGCGACAACAGGGCAACCAGTGTGGCATAATAAGGAAAGAGGTTTATTTCATCTCCCACCATCGATACAATTCCTAATATAAATGAAGTCAAACAAACTGCAGAGTAGTATATCAATACGAACAATACCCATCCCATCCGACGGCCCTTACTCAGATTTGAGAACTCCATTTCTGCTTTTTGCCGGTGCTTCAGTACAGCAAACAAGGATAGAAGATTATACACTCCCCAGGATAGTAAGGATGCAGTACCAAAGGGAATTCTGAAAAACAACTGCCCATCGAATGATAAAAAGTTGTTGAAAACCAGGGGTTCTTGCAGAATGTATACCGAAATTTCGAATCCTAGATAGGGCACCAAATGCAGGAGGTGAATCCAACGCAGTTTAAACCGCCGAACTACCAATGACCTGATATAAAGATAAAATGCAGGATTCATCAATAAGAAGGCATTCGATAACAATGGATAGCCGAATTGATTATAATCGATACCGGATGAGATAAACTCAATGCCCATCAGGAAAAGGCATCCGGCTAAAATCCGGTCGGCAACCGTATTATTCTTTTTAGTCACCATTAGCAGTCCTGAGAAAAAACCCAGTGCAACACCCGTCCAAGATAAAATCTCCATGGTTTAAAGTTACAAAGCAATCAGGAAAAAAGGAGAATATCTATGGTCTTAAGCACAATAAACTGAACCATTCATTTTCATCAGTATAAGTTTGATCGACTTGAAGGTCTGAAGCTGCTATAAGAGATTGTATTTTTAGTATTGAGTATTTGTGTGAGTTCTCCGTATGGATTTCTTTACCCTGCTGGATTACCAACGGAATTGAGAACAAGGGGCTGTTAATCGTTTGATTTTTCGTGGCAATCAAATACATCTCAACGCGCTCTTTATCTGGATTATAAATAGCCTTATGTTTAAAGGCATTCAGATCGAAGTCTGATTGTATCAAGCTGTTGATGTGTTGAAGAATATTCAGGTTAAACTGAGCTGTTACACCCTTTCTATCGTTGTAGGCAGCCTCTAATATTGACTGATCCTTTACCCGGTCGAGACCGAGGAAAAGATAATCCCCTTCATTCATTCTCGAGCGAATAGACCTTAATAACTGAAGTGCATGCCCATCCTCAAAATTGCCAAGTGTACTACCAAAAAAGCAAAACACTTTTTTGCCAGCAACCTGAATTTCTTCCATGTGGTGCACAAAATCAGCTACAATACCCTGAACAGCTAGTCCTGGATAACGTTTATGAATGACTTGGACTGTATCATTCAATGCTTTTCTACTCACATCAACCGGACAGTATGCCATATTGTTGATTTCATTCAAACTGAGCGTATCAAAGATCTGGCTAATTTTTGTTGAATCACCACTGCCGAGTTCTATGACTGATTTCCCAGTCATTAACAGTCCAATTTCGGCTCGATACTTTTCAAGAATGCTCAACTCGGTTCGTGTCGGGTAATACTCTTCAAGTTGAGTAATCTGGTTGAACAGTTCTGACCCCTTCTGGTCGTAAAAAAAACGAGGGGAAATGTACGGTTGCACAGCAAACAAGCCTTCAATAATCTCTTCCTGAACAACATCGATTGAACGTAGCACTGTTCGCGGGTTATGCTTCTGGCTAATCATTACTTGGGCTCTCCTGTTTCAAAAGGCAAATTCGCATTACTCCACTCAAACCAACCTCCATCAAAAACCGACACTTTTGGCCAACCCATTAGCCAGGCGTTGAAAAAGGCTTCGCTTCCTCTCCATCCTGTACCACAGTAAAAGGCATTATGTTTGTTCTCTTCTATACCTGCTTCTTCCCATTGTTTGATTATATCATTGGCTTCCAACATAGTATGATCCAGGTTTCGGTAGTTCTCCATGTGGTAGGCGTCTGATCCGCAATTTCCGAAAATAGCACCAGGAATGCGACCGGTTTTCTCAATGTAATTGTATCCACTGACCTCACCGATGAACTCAGGCCAGCTTCTAACACTGATCAGATCAGCTTGCTGAGATTTCAGCATCTGCTGCGCATCGTCCAAATCAACTGCCAACTCAGGTCGTTGAGGTATGGAAACACCAAAATCCTCAATGGTCCTTAACTTGGCATTCTCGCTTGTAATTTCAAAACCAGCATCTTGCCATGATTGCAACCCACCATTGAGTATTTTCACATCCTTCACTCCGGCATAGAGCATGATAAATGCACATCGGATGGCTCCCAGATGACCCGCACTGCTTCCCGGAAATGGATCATCATTGTCTGGAAATGAAAAGCGACCATAAACAACCACTGTGGAATTTGAATGAATCCCAAGATCCTCTAAATTCTTTTGCAATTCTTCGGGATTTCTTCTGTTCCAGGTTTCAGGTGATTCTAAAAGCAAAGAATCGAGAGAGATTGCACCAGGTATGTGTCCCTCAAGATAATCATCATGATTTCTATAATGACAATGACAAACAACTAATTGGTTTCCTTCCAAGTGTTTTGGCTGCTTGCCCATAATCGCTGTCTGAAGCCAGCCGGGGCTTACCAGCTTATCAAACCTGGTCAGTTTTACAAGGGGATATTGACTATCATTAATCCATTCAGCTTGAAATGTAGTATACAAACTAACATCAGGATACTCTGCCTTTAAAAAGGTTTTTGCAACCATCTCCATCTCCGCAGAGCTACCTCCATAGAGGATTATCTTATTTTCGGGTACAATCTCCTTTTTCCTGAGAATTTCGATCCAGTCGATATAGGAATGCCACTTTATACTCACACTTCTTGCTCCAGGAATATGTCCACCACGAGGAGCTTTCAATTCAGGCCAGCCGTTGTAAAGATTGACATCACGAATATCAATAATCTGAATATTTGGTGTTTCCAGTAAAGATAAGACTTCCTGTGTGCTGACAGATTTAAGCTTCATTAATTCTATTTACTTAAGACTACGAAACTCCTCGATCATTTGTTCAATCGAGTAGTGTTTTCGATTCATTACCTGCTCAAAATCCGAAAGGATATTGAATCCACCATCGTGAATTCCATTGTATATTCCGGCAATTATCCTTCCCATAAACTCACCCAATTCACCTTGTCTGTCTTTGAGATAGGTCTCTTTATCCACAGCATGGTAAGGTAAACTCGTACCGAAAGCGATATTAATGGCATTTGTAAGTTTGGCCTGGGACACCGGTTCTCCGCAAAGATTGTATGTATTGTGATTAAGATCATCGTTCAAAAGTATCTCAGCATAAGCCCTGGCTAGTTCAGAACGGGATGTATATGCACAAAGACCATCTCCTGCGCTATTCTCAATTTTACCGAATTCCACATAGGTTGGTATATATTCCAGATCAGCTTCTATATATAAACCATTTCTTCCAATAACCCAATCCATGCCACTCTTCTTGATATCCGCCTCAGTTTGCCGGTTGCTTTGTATAACAGGATTGAAAGAGGAATCCTGATCCTTGCCAAAAATGCTGGTATACACAATTTTTCTTACACCTGCTTCTTTTGCTGCATGAATTACATTCTGATGTTGTCCGATTCGCTTATCTGGTGTATCCATGCCAGAAACCAAAAGAACAGCATCAACATCTTGAAATGCGTAAAAAAAACCTTCTGATTCGTTATAATCTCCCTGAAAGATCTGGATACCCAGGTTTTCAGCTTTCTCTGGAGTTCGGGCAACACCGACTACATTTTCGGTTCCGATTCGGCGGATAAGTTCCCTGATAATTGCAGATCCTAACTTTCCACTGGCTGTGGTTACGGCTATTTTCATAACTAATTCTTTTGATGCAAAACTACATAAACCAATATTTCTCCTTCTGGCAGCATTTGTTTTACTTTATTTATACTACAAAAAAAGTATAGTTATGCTCAATCATGTCCGTTGCGTGCTGTTATTCATTTGTTTAAGCTTCTCAGGAATACCAGTGTCCAAGGCTCAATTACCCATAATTCCACAACCCAAAGAAGCAGACTGGGATACTGGACAACTGAATATCAGTCGATTCCATATAATACATGACAGGTCTTTCGAGCAGGAAGCAGACTTGATCAATGATATTCTTTCAAACTGTCAAATTAGAGTTGGAGGAAGCAATGCAACTCAAATCCACCTTATTCATGATGAAGTACAGAATCCATACCGAATTGACGGTGCCTATGAGCTCATCATTACCGATAAGATTCAACTCATTGCCAGCAACCGAGTCGGTATTTTCTATGCAATTCAAACTTTAAGGCAAATTATTCGAGATAAAAACAAGGGTCAAATTGCGCTTCAGAAGTGCCATATAAAAGACTGGCCCTCTTTCAAAATTAGAGGATTCATGCATGATGTGGGGCGCAACTATCAATCTTTAGATTTACTGAAAGAACAAATAGATAGGCTTGCTTTTTACAAGTATAGTGTATTTCATATGCACCTAACGGATAATCCCGGATGGCGCCTGGAGAGCAAGATTTATCCACAACTGCAGAACCCTGAAGTTACCAGCAGGAAACCTGGAAAGTATTATTCTCAGGAGGAATTTATTGAGTTTTTCGAGTATTGTGAAGATAGACATATTACCATCATTCCTGAGCTGGATGTACCCGGTCATACCGAGGCATTTAGAAAAGCCTTTGGGCTGGAATCAATGAACAGTTCTGAAGTACAACAAATTATAATCAAATTGGTAGATGAATTGTGTTCATTAGTGCCTGCTGACAGAATGCCCTATATTCACCTTGGGACAGACGAGGCCAGGAAAGCTTCGGAAATCGTTGAGGCCGACTTCATGGCCCCAATCATCAAGCGGATAGAGCAGAACGGAAGAACGTATATTTCATGGTGGCATGGAATCAAAACACCGGGAGATAGCCTGTCAGTTAAGCAGCTTTGGGCTAAAGCTGAACCACTTGATGGGCATCCAATGATTGACTCACGCTCAAATTATGTCAATCATCTTGATCCCTTGGCTGGTATGTACCGTTTGTATAGTCAACAACCTTGTCGTGTTGAGCATGGAGATGATCTTCATTTGGGTGGTATACTATGTTGCTGGCCCGACAATCGGGTTGACGATGAACGTAATATCCTGAAGCAGAATCCAGTTTACCCATCCATGCTCTTTTACAGCGATGCCATTTGGAACAGTCGTTCAAAAAATGATTATGAACACTGGGCTATAGCCCCAGAAGATGATGGTTTTGCCAAACTCGAAGATGCAGTTGTCAAGCACCGCGACTTATTCTTCTCAGGTATTGAATTTCCATACCTTGAACACTCACATATTCCATGGCGTATGATTGGTCCTCTTGACCATGGAGGTGACACAAAAAAATCCTTTCAGGTAGAGAATGAATTAAAAGACAGCTATAACATCAATGGAAAAGTGTACAGTTGGTGGGAAAAACCTGTATTTGGAGGGACAGTTCATATTAAACACTTCTTTGGATTTCCATCCCATGTGCAGGAAAAGGTGGGAACAGTTTATGCTACCACCAGTGTGTGGTCGCCCCGGAATCAGGAAGTCGGATTCTGGATTGGGTTTCACAATTGGTCAAGAAGTGGCGGAAGACGGGGTGGTCCGGCACCTCAACAAGGCGAATGGCATCATACCCAACCGAGAATTTGGATTGCTGGAAAAGAAATCCTGCCACCAACATGGGAAAACCCGGGGTTGGGGATTAAAACACCTGAAATTCCATTTTCGAATGAAGACTATTACTATCGTGAACCATCTAAAGTTCATTTACAGAAGGGTTGGAACAGAATTCTGGTGAAAGTTCCAAACAGCAAACGATCATTTAAGTGGATGTTTACCTGCATACCTGTTGAATGGGATGGGATCAATGCAAGGGAAATCAAGGAGCTGAAGTATTCCATAGCGAATGACTAAAAGGCAATAAACAAGACATCCAGTAGTTAATATACCTAATGCGCTGCTTGCCTAGTAAAGATCGGCATACAATTTGATAGGGAGCGACCTTTTACTAGTGCAAATTACAGTAACCTTAATCGAAGAATACCGTCCACACGGTAAACTTAAATCGCTGGAATTTGTCTACTGTTAATTGAGATTAGGAAGAAATTAGAATGAGAATAATAGTACTATTGGCGATTTTGATTGGTGTTAGCCTCAACTTGCAAGCGGAGGAGAAAAGTACCTTAAGTGGGTATGTGAAGGATGCCAAAACGGGAGAAGTACTAATCAGTGCCACTGTATACGTCAATGAGCTGCACACCGGGCTGGTGACTAATCAATACGGATTTTACTCCCTGACAATTCCGGATGGCAACTACACCATCCAATTTCGTTATGTGGGTTACCAAACCCTTACAAAAAAGATAACAATCGCCGGTCACCAAAAACATACTGTCGAACTACAACCCAACTTAACAGACATTGAGGCTGTTACAATTAGGGCAGGCGGAAATGATCGAAACATTCGTTCCACCGAAATAAGCATGATCCAGCTCGATGTTAAAGAAATTGAGCAGGTTCCCGTCCTCTTTGGTGAGAAAGATATCCTGAAAAGTATCCAACTGCTTCCAGGTGTAAAGGCAGCAGGAGAAGGCAGTAGTGGATTCTATGTACGTGGAGGAAATGCTGATCAAAACCTGGTGCTGCTGGATGAGGCCCCAGTCTACAATGCCTCGCATTTACTCGGTTTCTTTTCGGTATTCAATTCCCAGGCCATTAAAGATGTACAATTGTACAAAGGAGGCATGCCTGCTGAATACGGTGGAAGACTTTCATCTGTGCTAGATGTTACAATGAATGATGGCAATGCCAAAGAATTTGGCCTTTCAGGAGGATTGGGCTTAATTGCCTCCAATTTAACCTTGCAGGGGCCCATAGTCAAGGATAAAGGTTCTTTCATTGTGTCGGGTAGACGAACTTATGCTGATTTGTTCCTTCGATTGTCGAATGATTCTACCGTAAATGGGACAACACTCTATTTCTACGATTTCAATCTTAAGGGTAATTATCAAATCAGTGAAAACGATCGAATATATGTCTCCGGATATCTCGGTCGTGATGTCCTTGGTTTTACTGATATCATGGACATCGACTGGGGTAATAAAACAGGAACGATCAGGTGGAACCATGTATTTGGCGATCGACTATTTCTTAACTCAACGGCTATTTACAGTGACTATAACTTCAAGCAGGGCGCTGATTTTGGTGATTTTTCTTTGAGCTTGTCTTCAGGGATAAAAGACATCACGATCAAAGAAGATTTTCAGTTTTATGTCAATAGTAAAAATACATTGCACTGGGGTGCTGAATTCGCATACCGTACTTTCAACCCTGGACAAATTGAAAGCAATTTCGAAGGGTTTGAACCACCTGAGCTTGATCTCCGGTATGCCTATGACGCAGCTGCATTCTTTTCACATGAAAGCAAAATCGGATCACGTTTTTCAGTTAATTATGGATTGCGCTATTCTCACTTCATCCCGGTTGGCCCAGGTGACTTTTACACCTTCAATCCGGATGGATCTGTTTTAGATACCGTCGGCTATGAATCAGGCGAAAGCATTGAAGTGTACAGCGGTTTTGAACCGCGTGTGGCACTGAGCTTTGTGCTGTCTGATGTTAGTTCACTAAAAGCTTCGTATAATCGCAACCGTCAGTATATTCATTTAATTTCTAATTCAACTTCTGGAACGCCACTTGACACCTGGATACCCAGTAGCAGCATTGTCAAACCTGAGATTGCCGACCAATTCGCATTGGGTTATTTCAGAAATTTCAACGACAATCAGTGGGAAACCTCAGTTGAGGCCTACTACAAGAATCTGCATAATCAAATTGAGTATAAAAACGGAGCCGATCTACTGGTTAATCCACTGATCGAATCGCAACTTGTTTTTGGACAAGGAAGAGCCTATGGACTTGAGTTTTATGCCAAGAAGCGGACAGGAAGACTCACCGGATGGATCAGTTATACCTTGTCGAAGACTGAACGCACCTTTGACGAAATTGATCAGGGTGCTTGGTTCCCGGCACGGCATGATCGCACCCATGACTTTTCTATTGTTGGAATCTACAAATTGAGTCCCAGATGGAGTTTTTCAGCATCATGGGTCTACTACACAGGAGATGCC
Source organism: uncultured Porphyromonadaceae bacterium (assembly GCA_964444375.1). GTDB lineage: Bacteria > Bacteroidota > Bacteroidia > Bacteroidales > UBA12481 > JABHCC01. Next base: position 17,896 of record CAYUGX010000062.1, read on the forward strand.
GTCACCTTCCCCAGCGGAAAATACTACCTGGGCAATCAGATAGTTAATATGTATACCGAACGCAATGGATA
>CAYUGX010000063.1:0-17866 GCA_964444375.1 uncultured Porphyromonadaceae bacterium
GCCTTTCGCCTCTCACCTCTCGTCTCTCGCCTCTCGCCTCTCGTCTCTCGCCTCTCGCCTCTCGTCTCTCGCCTCTCGCCTCTCGTCTATGGCTGTTTCTATTCTTTATTGTTGCCACTTCCTTGCAATCGGCAGCCCAAATCGCTCCGCTTTCTGACCAGTATCTCCTAAATCCTTTTCAAGCCAATCCAGCCATTGCCGGATCACAGCGCTATATGCCGCTGAATTTGAACACACGCCAGCAATGGGTCGGCATCAATAACGCCCCGGCCACTCAATCTATCAGCATTCACAGGCGCTTCAGGGCTAAAGACATTCGATTTACTCCCCGGGGATTCATCAACAAAGGCAAAAACTCTTTCGGTAGAATTGGTTTAGGTGGTGGTGTTTTCAATTACAGTTACGGAGCCGTTCAGCACACCGGTGTACACCTGGCTTATGCTTACCATGTTTTTGTGGGTAACGGACGCGTGGCTTTCGGGTTGGCCCCGGTCTTTTTTCAGTATTCGCTCAATAAGTCTGGTTTCACCCTGCCGGATGCAAATGCAATCGATCCACTTATTTCCAATGATCCATCTGAATCCATTTTGTTTTTGGATGCAAATGCCGGTGCGCATTATTATGACGAACAAAATTATGCCGGCTTTTCAGTCATTCAGCTCCTCAACTCCACTGTTCAATTTGGTCAGCTGAGTTTCGACAGTTTAGATGACATGAGTTTGAATCCCGATTTATCACGTAGCATCTATGCCTACTATGGTCGCATCATGAAACTATCCCGCGACCTGAAGCTTGAGCCCTCAGGCTGGCTGCGCTTTAATCAACAATCAGGACTCGGTTTCGACACCAATGTGATCTTTCACCTGCAAGACACATTCGAAGCCGGATTGAGCTATCGGCTACAAGAAAGTCTAGGCCTGTTAGTCGGCATCCATCTCGACAACCTCCGAATCCGCTATCAATTCGAAGCCCCACTCACCTCGCAAGTACCCAACCGCTTCACCTCACACCAAATCATGATCAATTTCAATTTGGGCGAACCGATTGATTAGGGGGGAGGGCCGCTAATTTCAACTATTTACTTTTGCCAGCAAGGCTTCTGCCAACATCCTACCTGTGCTATTGGCTCCCTGCCTTCGCAGGGATGACAATTGGACTGGTTAGTCACTGAAGTAGGCATAAGAGCTATATCTACAATATTACTTGTGGTAGCAGGGCTACTGCGTATACTTTACCTTCGCGAGCGGCTCCCTGCCTTCGCAGGGATGACAATGGGACTGGTCAGTCACATAAGTTGATAATAGTACTTCATTTTTTCCATTTTGCTGGTGTTGATGCATATATGTAAGTAGTAATATTAACCATTATGCTTATGAACAGCAGCAAATACTATGTCTACTTTCTAACTACTAAACGCGATACTGTACTTTACATTGGCGTTACGAATGACCTTGTTAGGAGATTGATGGAACATAAAAATGGTATTCCAGGCCATTTTACAACTCGATACAATGTTACTAAGCTCGTACATTTTGAGACCTACTCGAGCATCAAAGTTGCAATCAAAAGAGAAAAACAACTAAAAAAATGGAAGCGAGAATGGAAGTATCGCGTCATTACTACTTCCAATCCAACCTGGCAAGATCTATCAAAAAAGATCCTCAGCCAACAATAGTGACTAGCCCAAACCATTGTCATCCCTGCGAAGGCAGGGACCCGTTAGCGAAGGTAGGATGTTGGCAGAAGCCTTGCTGGCACCAGTAATAAGTGGGCAAATGATCCCCAGCCAACCAAAGTGACTAGCCCAAACCATTGTCATCCCTGCGAAGGCAGGGACCCGTTAGCGAAGGTAGGATGTTGGCAGAAGCCTTGCACAGGCAAGATCTACCTCACCCTCACAACCTTACCCCTCACCACTTCACCATCGACCTCAACCGACCAAAGCAGTGTACCGACTTGATCAATGGTAGACAAATCAACGGCAACCTGCCCATTTTGATTGATGGTATGCTGGCGATTGTAAATGAGCTGCCCGTTGAGTTGATAGAGTCGAACTGAAGCCTGTCCGCTTAGGGTTTGATCGAGGTTGATAAATAGGCGATCACCTACCGGATTGGGATAGACCGATACGTTCTGATCAAGTACTTGCTCTTCGACACCTGTTCCTCCTTTGACATCCAAAAACAGCATTTTGGAAGATGCCTTTCCGTATTTATCTGATACGGTAAATGGTAACCACATGCTTGAGGCTTCGGCTGGAGGTGTTCCGAGAAGGGCTCCGGTTGGTGTAAAGAAGAGCCAGTTGGGCCAGTTGAAATATTTGAAATCATACTGCAACTCACCCCTGAAAAGTTCCTGGGTGTTGATATCCGGTAGGGTATAGGTAACCATGTCGCCAGCAGAAACGGCAGCAATCCAATCCCATTCTGCATTGAGTGCAATAGCATTGTAGCCGAATTTTATTTGTCCGTTTTTGAATAATTTCACGCCAAATTTGGGATCATACACACCGGCAAACTGCATTAGCGTAGCATCCCAGGCGAAAACAACACCGTCACCCTGCTCTTGCATGTATACACCATCGGTTATAAACTTATACTCATGATCGGTGTACATCGGAAAAACCCCGGCATTCTGAAAGACGTACAAACTCTTCTCTATCGCGTAAGGATACTCTCGTGGATACTGACCCATCACCAATCCGCCGTCTTTCAATACCACCACCTTGTTATAGGTTTTTCCATAAAACTCAAAGGGAAATGGAAGATCGACCAACAATCGGGTTGTGTCATCGATACCCAGTAACTTAGTCGCACCGCCAGGCCAGGTCCAGTTCTGATCGGTTCGGTAGGCCATGTAATTGCCTTCACCATTCGACCAGGTATAGGGAGCTGTTCCTCCACTTGCAGTAATCGCATTAATATACCCTACACCAACTTCGGCCTGGGGTAATTCGGTATTATCGATCTGTGGACCACTGGCAATCGGATTAAAAACTTCCCAAACCTGGGTAAGTGCATCGATCTTGATGGGCTCATCAACCATGGGGGCTTGATTTTCAACCGCTTCTCCCGCTCCGTAATCCATCACGCTGAACGAATTAATCTCACCATGGCCGGCTATTCCGCCTAGCTGATCCTGGTAAACCTGCAAGAAGAATTTTGCGGGGAGGTTCGGATCGAGGTATTCCAGCAAAGGACTTACGTCTAAACCGAACTCGATCGATTCGGCGCTTGCGTCTTCGATGCCCTGCATGGGCATTTCGCCGCCCAGGAAGTTAAAGAAGGGAAATTCCAGCACGTGATCCGGTCGACTGAGTCCCTGGTCTTGGGTCACACCTGCTATTATTTTAAGCTGGCCCCTTTTCGAATACGTAAGGTTTACCTTGTAGGTCAATGCGGGCTTGTACTCCACACGTGGACGCATAACCATAACGCAACTATGCCAGATGCCCCCGTGCCAGCTGTCTTCAGCAAACAGTCGGTAGGGTACATAGACCCGGCCTTTGGTTCCCCAGTCCTGACCCCATGAATTCACCACAATAAAAGCGCCGTTCTCCCAATCGCGTACATTCACAATGCCGTCGTCGTTGATATCCACATCATTGGTATACTGACCGTCTCCGTTAAAGTCCCAGCGCACATCGTCATTCCACCCGACCACCGTCATGGCGTGTCCTACCCGGTGGTTATAAGTGGTCATGAGGTGCTTGCCAGCTCCCTCTTCCCCTTCTGGGATGATTGACATTTGCATACCGGTAGATCCGATTTGAAAATTACCCACACCCCCAAAATTTGATCCGTCGAGGTGGTCATTCAACCAATGTTTCAAAGTCAAAATTCCCTCTTCGGTGCGTGTGCTGATATAAAAAAGGTCCATCGGACGGTTTTGCATACCCCGGTAGTATTTATCGTAACCGCTCATCCATTTCTTTTCATTATTGTTCTCCAGACCAAAATCCTCCATGTTGGGTATACCATTCATCCGAATGGCCTCCCATGTATCGAAATACGATACACCAATCTCATTGTTACCGTCATTCATCAGATTCCATATAGCCAATGGCGGATACAGGTTTTGCATTTCCGTGGCCGATGCATTGCGCGCACCATTCAACTCGTAGGTCAATACATAACCAATTGAACCGGCCTGGTTACAACTCCATCCGTATTGCATAAACACCTCCGGAAAGTAAGCGGTGGCCGTGTTATCCTTCATATAGGGCAAGCTCTTTAACCGTTGACTGTCAGAAAGTTTCAGTTCGGGCAAATCTTTGAGCTTTTCTGCGTCTTTTGGCAAATATTCATTCTTCTGTGTCTGAGCCAACAGGCTTCCACTGATTACGAGTACTCCTAAGGCAATCAGTAATCTTTGTTTTGTCTTTTTGAAATCCATGTTACTACCTTTATTTTCTAATCCCACTATTCCATGATGCCCATCTGCTTCATCAAGAAGGTGGCGTTGAGGTTTTTACTTATCCCCTCCCGGAGGGTATAGTCGAACATCAACTTGTCTTCTGTGATTTCTACTTCAAAGCACTTATTCTCTATTTGATTCGGATACTCCCGTATAAGTTGTCCGAGTTCCACATCATGCGTGGCTACCAATCCAATGGCTCCACGATTAATCAGTTGCTTTACCAGACCTACCGACCCAGTATGTTTATCACGCGAGTTTGTCCCCTTGAGCATCTCATCCACTATAACAAAGAGCGTTTCTTCGTTCTTCAAGTCATCCATGATCCGTTGGAGTTTGATCAACTCGGCATAGAAGTAAGATTCATTATCTCCGAGTGAATCGTTCGTTCTCACACTGGTCCTCATCCGCATGGGTGTAAAAGTAAAATTTTTCGCACAAACCGGAGCCCCCAACATGCCCAATAGCAAGTTGATTCCCACAGTCCTGAGCAAGGTTGATTTTCCGGCCATATTGGCTCCCGTGATTATTTTGATTTGTCCCTCGTCTGTAAAGGCGAGATCATTATCGACTCGGGTCTTTGGCTCGATTAATACGTGGCCACCAGCTTCCATCTGAACGACACAATTTCCATCCGGTAGGTGAGGAAAAACCAAATCGGGACGATTGTAATGCAGGTTAGCCAAACAGTTCAATACTTCAATTCGGCCGATAACCGATAACCACTGGTCAAACTCTTTGCCAAAATCGCGCCGCCAGATCTCTAATCGAACCATGTAGTGCAAATCCCACACCATAAAAGCGTTAAGCAAGAAGGCCATCAACAGGTTATTTCGTGACTCAAGCCCCCACAGAATACTCGATAGCCGGTTCACGATTTTACTGGCAGATTGATCTTTATGCACCAATTCGGTCTGAAGCGACATCAAATGCTTAGATTTAAATTCAGGTTCCTCGAGCAAGAGCAGCAGTCCGGCATATTTCTTAAACAGCTTAACAAATCTGCCTACCCGGTTTTGCTCGTTGAGGATACGCTTGGCCTGAAATGCCACCAAAGCCAGGGGTAACACATAATATAATATAGTGAATATCGGAAGCAAGTTAAAGCCGATCAAAACGGGAATCACAACCGAGAAAACGGGGATAAGCACAAATAGCACTGGATATAGCGATCGTCCGAGAAAGTAATCTTTGCCGTCAAGCCATTTGATCAGCTCACGCGTTTCGTCTTTTTCGAATTCGATCTGTCGGGCGGTAGCCTGAAATTGCTGTCGCCAATCGAGTTGATCGGCAAGTTCACGAACCGCTTCTTGTCGGTCGAGGATTCGAAGTCGATCGGTTTCATACTGCATCAATTGCTTGGCCAGTTGTTCTTCGCCCGGTACAGTACCGGTACGATCCAGCATCCGATAGAGACTATGATCGCCGAATACATCCAGGTCGTAACTGTAGGGATGCTGGTAATCGATATAGGCATCGCCTGCCTTAAAGGCACTGAAGTCTCCTTTCAGTGCAAGTTGTTCTTCTTCATTAATTTGAATAAGGTTCTTCAAATGGACGACTCGTGCTTTCAGCTTGCCACTGAATTGGATAAGGTAAATGAAGGCACCCAGCAAGAACAGCGGAAGAACAACCCCCAATACCCAGCTCGTTCTGATAAAAATAATGACCAGCACAACGACACTAATGAATGCTACAGCACGCAACAAAGCCGTTTGGCTTTCTTTTGATTTTGTTTTTTGTAAGGCAGTATTGAATTTACTGCTTCGTGCTTGATACCTTTCACCCAATCCTGCAGACATCCGGTAAAAGTAGCAAAGTGATGCGATTATTCCAGTACTAATTCATCAAGGAAATCATGAATTTTTTTACTGTTCCAATCAAAAGCGCCCGTTCTCTGGTAAACAACCCTCCCCGATTTATTCACAATGAAAGTCGTGGGGATGCCTTTGCTTTGAAAAGCGGTTGGTGCCTGACTCCTTGCTCGATAAGCCGGAAAGGTAAAGCCTTTTGAATCAATGAATTTCTGCACTTCAGTTGGCAATTCATTGCTCACAATCAGGTAAGTGATATCGCTTCGCTTGTTGTACAGTTTTTCTATCGAAGGCATCTCGGCCCGGCACGGTGGACACCAGGTGGCCCACATGTTGACAAATAGTACTTCCCCTTTAACATCGCCCAATTGAACGTCGTTGTTATCTAAATCAGTGAGTTGCCATTGATAATCTGCCTCAGTAAGCATGGGACCATCACTGGCTTTTAGGGCAGGTGCAAACACTGCCGTACGCACCTTTGCAAAAGCTCCTAAAAACACGCTGCGGGTTGACGGTATTAATAAGAGGATCAGTAAGGCCCAAAAAATGAGATCACCCGCGATCTTTCGCTTCGGGCGTTGAAAAAATTTACGTAATACTTTCTTCATTCTAGTTGCTTCTTGGATACTGTTGAAACAAGTTACCTGCACGAATGTTCTGTTGCACGGCCAGCTGGGGCAGCATGGTGCATGTCCTGTCACACGGCCAGCTGCAAGCTGGCCCTATGGGCTGTCCATAATGCAAGCACCCTGCTCGAAAAGGCTATGCCACCAGCCTAGGCATTTGATTCGAATCATGCCCCCTGCTGCACGGCCAGCTGCAAGCTGGCCGGTATAAATAACATGCCCCCTGCTCGCAAAGGCAATACTGCTACAATCCAAATTCGAGGCTTCGATCCCCCACCTTCACCGACTTATAACTCAACTTTACTTTGCCCTTACCCTTAACCAAAAACTGAAATTCTACCCGATCGAAACCTGGGATGTAGAAAAACTGCAGGTGGGGCCGGTGTTCAACATAAGAAACACGTTCATTATAGAGGTCGGTGATTCGTCCACCCGCGATGACCTCGCAGTTTTTGCCGGTAACCAGTAATTGATCCTGTGGATGAATTTTGTCACGAACAGATTGGTATGAATTGGTCGAAATACCTTTGTCATTCAAAAGCCTGACCCTGATTTTATAAAGGTCTTTGCCCACTTTTTCATGGTGAAAGACTTTCATTTTTATATCCGGTAATTGTTCTGCCGTGTGATAGACAGCCATCGCGTTTCGGTGAACCAAATCCATCAGCATAAAGGGTTGAGGAAGTCGTGAAGTGAACTTGGTCCAGCCGCCAATTTCAATTTCACCATACACAGGATGTGTATACGGCTTCCAGTCAACAAACATTTCACCCATCGCCAGGTAATCATTGAATTTCATCTTCTCCTCGTCACGTTCATTTCGGGGTGTTCGCTTGGTGGTATCTGAACGATAGCTTTCGGTATTAGATTGAAAAAGCTCACCAACAATCGTAAACGCACCAATCACATTGTCGGTATAATCTCCAAAATCTCCCCAGGTCGTATACAGATCTTTCCATGAGATCATATAGCGATATCCGGGCACCATTTTTTCGGCGTGAGCCCCGAGATAATCATATACCTTGAGGTCGCGTCGGTCATATTCTTTGGCCAGCTTTGAAGTAGGTCCCCGTAAAAACATACCCCCAGAATTGTGAAAGGCCCAGGCCATTAAGATATTCTGACGATCAAGCAGGTATTTTGCCAACGCCTTTAGTCCCACCCCTTCGAGTGGATAAGATCCGGCCCCACCCTCGACATAATTGGGTTGCCAATTAAATCCCCAATTGCGGTTGGGGTCAATATAGCCTTGTCCGTCTTCATTCACACGACCATCGTTGTCGTTATCGATACCTTCAGAACCCAACATAATATAGTCACCGACCTCATCTTCTTCAACTTGAATCATGATGCGTGGGTCGTCGGGATCGAGACGGTATTCACCAAATTCTACTTTTTTGCGCATCCGGGTGATGTTGCCATCGCCATCAAGGTCATCCATTGGATCTTCATCAAACAAACCATCGCGGTCGTCATCTTTCGAAACCCGCAATCCCCTTGTATTGCTGATGCTATTCTTTTCGTGGAAAAAATGATAGCGGCCATCCACATTGACAACCGGCACACAGTAACTCACCGTGCGATCGACCAGAGTAGTGACCCGATCGTTTTTTCCATAATTCGTCAGTAAATGATTGATGTAATACAAAGCCACCTCGGCCGCTTGTATCTCGTTGCCGTGAATATTTCCATCAATGTATAGTCCGGGTTTTTCCTGCTCAGCACCAGTTGCGGGGTTATTGACGGTAATTGACCAGATCTCACGACCTTCATCTGAATGACCAACCAGATCCAGCTGGGTCAGTTTCGGATAGGCCTGATTCATCTTCCGCAGGGCTTCATTGACCTGATCATAGGTGTAATAGTGATCAAAGCGAAGAGGTATCGTAATTTCTCTTTTCTGCGCAAACAACACCGATATAAATACCAGGAAAAACAGGAGTGTGCTATATATTTTTTTCATGACTATTTTCCTCCCATTTTAATGGTTTTGCTGTCGCCATAGGCATTTGGTGCTTTCACTTCAACACCAATGGATGATCCTTTGTTAACCCTGATTAACCAACTCAACTTTCGATTCTTTCCGCCGTCTAATCCACTTAATACGGTTCTTTCCCTACCGGATAAAAACTCAAGCTCCTCTCCTGATACGACTACAGCCGCAGGGGCTGGTACTTTATTTCGTTTACCCATTGCGGTAGGATATGGCAGCTTACCTGTATTGCGGATCCATATTTCAAGTGCATATAATCCTTCTCCCCGTGTCTTAACCTTGTGGGCCTCGATTTCAAGTCTAGGAATATCTTTGACAAGGGTGAATACCCAGGGAACCTGAACAGAAAGAAGAGACTCAACTTCCTTCGGATCCGGAACCACATCAGCATAAGGCACTTTTCCGCCAATTTCAACCTTGCCCAGCTGAGGATGATCAAATTCAGTCCATTCTACAAATCCCTTTCCATCCAGCAGGCTGTCTGAATAGGCCAGGAAATTCAACTCACCATCAAACTTAGCTTTCGCCTTGGGCTTTTTCTCTGCCTTTTGAGCTGTTGTATCCTTTTTAGTGCTACCATCTTTCTCTGTTTCAATTTTTGGGACCGTCCAGAAGTTTTGGGAAAAAACGGGAAGACCCAGATGATAGTAGGCCCACAATTCGAAGGATCCATCCTGGGCAGGTTTCGGATCGACCCGCTTCAAGGTATCTCCTTGTTTTTTGAGGTATTTTTTGTAATCGGTAGAGTAGCTCGTATAGAACTTGAGGTCATCCGGTAGGGGATTAACAGCAGGCCCTAAACCTAACATACCCGCGACAGTAGAGGCATCAACGGGGCGACCAGGCAAAGCTGCTTTCATCATCGAAATCACCTGAGTCATTGTATAGCTTTGATTTGGATCGGCACCAATCATGGAGGCATATCGACGAGGCACTTTCAGTGAACTCTGGCTCGAGCTACCTTTTCTGCCCGATTTAGGTGCTTGCAAGCAGAAATTTGTGCCTCCATAACTCATTACCATAGCGATCTCATGATGGGTGTGCATGAATTGAAGAATCCCATAGACTTCTTCTTCCTGACCTGCCCACAAACCACTGGTTTTACCGTGATATTTAAAGAGATGTGGAAAAGAAACCCCATTGTTTGTTCCCCCAATGCCATCCTCGTTGTATTTTCCATCGCCATCATTATCGATGCCTTCAGTATATAGGGTGTACAATCCCTTTTCTGCTTTCTTGCTATCAGGTCGACGTAGTTTTCGTGCATCAGTGGTATCGGGTAACACTGAACCTGATGGATCCTTTACACGCATTTGGGTAATGTATCCATCCCCGTTCAAATCTTCACACCCATCTTCATCAGTCGCATCATCCATATCGTCATTGAAGGGACGGGTGTTTCTGGTGTTGGTTGCTAGTGGTTCAGCAAAGAAATGCTGGGCTCCTTCGGGATGGCCCAATGGCAGAATGTACCAGGTCACATCGGTATATCTAGCCGGCTGAGTAAGTAGCTGGTCTATTAAATAGAGCGCCCCCATAGACGCAATCGGATACTGACCATCAATGTTGGCCGCAACAAAAACAGCTGGTTTGGTTTTATTGTTGGTCTGGGCTTCCTCACCGATTTCCAGAAGTTGTACCTCGAATCCCCCAAAACTGGTCCCCAGGCTATGCAGCCTGGTTTGTTCTTGATGGGATAGGTGAATAGAGCGTAGTTGAGTATTGACTTCTTCAGCCCGGTAATACCGTCCAAAATCTACAGGATTTTGCGCGACAATCAGCTGGCCTATTGTCAAAAAGAGAACAAGAAGAACCGTTTTCTGTCTCATAATTAGAGTGCTTAGGTTTTATGATAGATGTGTGGGTATGCTAAATGTAAAGATTGCTCCTTGACCTGGATTTGATTTCACTTTGATTGTTCCTCCAAGTAATTCAACGAGACCTTTTGAAATCGCCAGACCCAACCCGTTGCCTCCGAAATTTCGTGTGCTAGACTCATCGGCCTGTCTGAACCGTTCAAAAATCACATCGTGCATATGCTCGGGAATTCCAATGCCTGTATCGCTCACCGTGAATTCAATAAATCCATCATTTATCATCCGGTTGGAAAGTAATACCTCACCCTGATCAGTAAACTTAATTGCATTCCTTAACAAATTGGTGAGTATCTGTACGAGCTTACCAGGGTCAGTGCACATGGGCGTCGAAGTGGGAGGCTTCAGTCCAACTAAATCGAGATGGATGTGATTCTTGAGCAGTTGCTTCTTCTCCCACTCCATGGTTGATTCGAGGTCGGTTAAAACTTGATTCAACTCAAATTCTTTAACATTCAATCGCAGCTGGTTGACTTCTAGGTTTGCTACAGTGATGATATCATTGATAATATTCAACAATTGCTGACCATTAACATTGATGATATCAAGATAATGTTCAAAATCTTTTGATCTGAGGCCGTCTTCTCTCAGGAGCTCGGCGAAACCCAGAATGCCATTCATCGGTGTTCTGATTTCGTGTGAAAGATTGGCCAGAAAAGACGTTTTTAAACGGTTTGCTTCTTCGGCTTTATCTTTGGCTTCGATCAAGGCTGCATCCATCAATTTTCGTTCACTAATATCCTCCTTCACTGCAATAAAGTGCGTGATTTCACCAGCAACATTCTTTACAGATGATATGGAAGCAGATTCCCAGTAATAGCTGCCATCCTTTCGCTTATTCTTGAACTCACCTCGCCATTCTTTGCCTGATAATATGGTATCCCATAATTTTTCATACACTTCAACAGGCGTTTCTCCCGATTTTAATATCCTCGGATTTTGTCCGATGGCATCTTGAGAGCTGTAACCCGTGACTTCTTCAAATTTGGGATTAACGTATTCGATCAGGCCGGTGCGATTGGTAATCACAACAGTGACCGGACTATGCAGTACAGAATTGGTAAGCTTATTGATTTGTTCACTGTCCTCCATTTTTCTGATGGCCGATTCAACCTGGAGGCATATAAACTCCATCAGTGAAAGGTCATCAGCGCCAAAGGCATCTGGTATCTCATAGTTTTGAATTACCATTACCCCAAAGGGGTTTCCGTTTCGCCGTAGTGGAACGCCTAACCAGCATTGCGATTCTTTACCCACCCGCACAATCTCCCCTCGATTCTCCATGTCGATCATGGCCTGTGTGTCAACCAACATCGAAGCGTTGTCAATCATGACCTTCTTGCTCATCGTTCCAGCTGCGGGAACTTCATCTATTTCATCCTCACCCGTGAGGTATTGAATATCAAGCATGTCTCTGTCTTCATTATAATAAGCCACGAACATATTGCTTGCATCAATTAGACGCCGAATTTCAATATGAATTCTCGAAAACAAGTCAAAAGGGGTATTGTATTCTGATGCTGACCGGGATATATTATATATAATACTCGTCAGGGTTTCTTGCTTTTTTGGTTCAGTGATATCCCTGACCACACCCAGTAATCTGGTTAATTGACCCTCGTCAGAATACTCAGGTGATATCTTTGACCAGAGGTGTCGAAGTGTTCCATCAGTCCGTACAATTCTGAACTCCAATTGCGGAATGTCTGTTAAATCTCCCTGGACAATGGCATCGAATCCAGATTTGAACTGGAGCAGATCATCGGGATGCATCAATTCAAAAACAATCGATGGTTTTGGGTTAGAATCTGGCTCGAGACCAAAAATTCGATACATCCCTGGTGAGTATTGGGCAGAATCTTGTAAGTAATCCCAATCAAAACTACCGGAAAGAGAAAGTTTTTCTGCTTCGGCCAGTAATTGTTCTTTAGATATCAGGACTTTCCCCATGTATGTTAAGATCTCAAGGTAAAAATAGCATAATCTCATTTAAAAAATAAGGCCTGGTTTGTTCGAACCAGGCCTTATTCACCAAATAGTTATTCACGTTAGTCGTGAGACTCGTGATAACCTCTTATCATTGATTTACCTTCTTTCTCTTGGTGTTTAGGTCAGAACCGCACTTGGACGTTCATTCCCACCAGGATTTCTCCTTTCAGGAAATTGTTTTGGTTGAAGGCAAGATTTGCCTGTGGTGTAATTTTATTATAGTTAGCTGCAAATAATTGGAAGCAGTGGGTAGGTGTGGCTACTTCAAAGCCAAGTAACAAATTGGGTTTGGGTGCCTCCTGAAAATAACGGGTTGCTTTAATGCTGAATCCTTGCTCATAATTAGCAATTATGGAAAAGTCGCCAAAGGCCCTGAATTTGGCACCGGCACCAATACCCCAATAATCATTGTGGTACAAGCTATCGACCGCATTAAAATGGGCATACGATGGATTCAACTGAACACTTAAACGATCACCAAATTTGCGTGCAATGATCAGCTGGTGGAAATAGGTGAAACGATTGGTGAAGGCATAATTCTCACCAAATGCTTCAGCATTGCGTGAATCAATGGCCATGTTTACGTAATAGGAAAGACCAACCGGTATGGTACCTCCCCGGGTTTGTTTCAGAATATTGTACTTGGCTTCAAACTCCTGGTACTTCCCATTTTTTTCAGTACCGATCCCCACCATCAGTTTTTCGGTTACTCCAAAGCTTAAACCCAAACGAATATTCGAAGGGGCATAAATGCCATACAAATCCTTGAGTCCGTTTTGCATAGTACCAAAACGGTGATGGATCATTAGTTCTAAGCCCTTGTCCCTTGGGCTTATGATTGTTTGCTGATCACCCAGAAGGGTACCCATGAAAGGATCCCGTACGGGCCGCATGTCTTTTTCTTCTTCTTGTGCAAAGAGTCCTGCTGGCATAGCCAGTAAGCAGGTCATGGCTATAACAAATAGTTTTTTCATAGCTTTCATTCCTTTAGTTTTTAGTTGTCTTTAGCTCCTTGTTCAATCCATTTCAGGATCATGGCTTTTTGCTCTGCGGTAAGGTTTCCAGATGTAGCATGTCCGGCATCAATATACTTTACCAATTTACTTTCCGCTGGATTTTCCACATCCACGCGTCCATTTGTGATACCAGCATACGATTTATCCAAACTAAGATCCAGTCCGCCGGCACTTCCGTGACATCCTGCGCAGCCTGCATCAACCCATATGGGCGCAATTTGATCCGCATACGATATTGGATCATCACCCAGTTCAACTTCTTTCGGAACTATGGTCTCCCACTCACAAGACCACAATGCAGCAACGAGTAGCAACAAGACAATTCCAATTCTTTTCATAATGTATTTGTTAATTGATTACTTCCTAAATGAATAGATAAAAATACGTCCCTTTAATGGATTTCGCCAGAGAAACCTGCTCATAATTTCATATGATCGCTGTCACGCCAATCCCTGATGCAGATCAGTCTCTCATGCAAGAGGGGGCGCCCCTCACGTGGCACCCCCTCTAAGAAACCAAAAAACTAGCCTACTACTAATTTCTTTCTACCAGCCTTTTACCATTTCAATGGTATTGACCAATAATGCTTTCATATACTTGTAGTTATGAACACCGTCACTGTGATCATAATGACCCAAGAAGTAATTGAATGCTGCTCCACCTTCGTTGGAAGTAAATTCACGACCAATACCATCTTCATTGATTGACCCATCCCTGTTGTGGGTAGGAATTATGTGTCCGGTATCATCGAGGATCTTGAGGTCCATCAACAGGTGATGTAATTCGTCAACCAAACCATGAATTTCAGTTTGGATACCATTGTGGTCAAAAGTAGTTAGACCACTGTGGCATGAAGTACAGGCAGCAATATTTTCAACACCGTCAGGATCATTCATCTCCCAGGTATGTCCACCCACATTGGGGCCACCGTCTTTGTTCATGTGACAAGTTGCACAGTCCACCACACCGGTGTGACCACTACTTTCGTAGGTCATCGAACCCGGGATTTCAAAACCTTCGGCACCGGCGAGTACTACTGACTGCGCACCATAATGGGTACCCCAGTGTCCACTGGTCACCTTAATGGTAGCTGCACCGTTCACCTCAATTGGGAATCCATCACGCGGACGTGGTTGGTGGCAATAAGCACAAACATTTCCAGAACCAGGTAGATCAACGGTTGAAGCATGACCATTATACATCAGACTTACTGGTTCAGTGCTTCTGAGTGCATAATCGGGGAACTCTGTTTCGTCTAAGGTTCCATGGAAGGTGTGACACATGTCGCATTTGAAGGTAACAGGAAGAGGTACATTAGCGGCAGTAGTGTCTTTGCCTGTCATCATGGTTTCCATATAACCCTGGTAGCTATGACACTTGGCGCAGCCGTTGCGACCGCCAGCATAGCCAAAAGAACCATTCATGCCACCGTGACGTGCAGTAGCAAATTGAGCATTAATGGCATCTTTGTTTGCCATGGTATGGCAATCAATACACCATGAGTTGGCGTCAACACCATCGGTACCGTCGGTACCATCGGCACCATCAGCTCCTGCTGGACCTTGAGGCCCTTCACAGGCTGGGAAAAGTACGAAAAGTGCAAAAACTGTTAATGCACAGAGGGACAATACGTTAGCAAATCTTTTCATATTATGAGTATTATTGAATTTCACAATCATCAAAATAGATAAAAGCCCACATGCCCCCAATGAAAGCAATAGTTTTATGTTCGAACTTTCACAAAAACAAAGACAAAAAACAGCTGTATAACATCAGTAGAAAAATGACATATGTCACTTTGTTTTTGACATATGTCAATAATAATCGTATTTTTAGGTGTTATTCGAAATCAATGAATGATTTAGCTGCTGGTTTTAGTTGTTCAGAATGCCTCAAGAAGTGCAACATGTTCAAAGCACTAACCAAGGATCAGTTAGATAGTGTTTATGAACAACGTTATGATACCACTTTTCGAGAAGGAGAAATCATTGCCAAGCAAGGATCACCCATATCCAATGTGGTATCGCTGTCTGACGGTTTGGCCAAGCTGATACTTGAAACCCCAGGCAAGCCCGATATTCTAGTATCAGTCGTCAAACCCACAAACTTGATCACCAGTCCGGGAATGTTTCTTGATAATCGCTACCACTATTCTGTCGTTTCCCTTACCCCTACAAAAGCCTGTTTCATTTCAATGAACATCATCAGGCAGCTGTTTGGTGAAAATCCTGAATTTCAGCGTCGCTTCCACAAAAGCGTGGGCGAACGATCAATCATGCTATTCAATCGATTCAGAAACATCATTCATAAAAACATGGCGGGTCGCCTGGCCGAAGCCATTCTTTTTCTGTACCACGATATTTACGGCACCAAGAAATTTCACATGGATCTTAGCCGGTCTGATCTGGCAGAATATTCGAACATGACAAAAGAATCGGTCAGCCGAATTCTGAAAGAGTATAAAGAAGAAAGAATATTCGACCTCAATCATAATGAAGCAGAAATTCTCGATTTAGAGCGTCTTGAGCAGATTGCCCGAAACGGATAGATACCCCACCCTCACTTACAAAGCGAATGTGTTCGTTTGCAAAGTTCTGATGCACTGAGCATTGGCTCTAGCATGGTGTTTGCTACTTTTATCAAAAGTCCTCCATAATAAGTAAAGAGCAGCAATATGAAGACGAAAGTAACACTAATAATCCTCCTAATCACCGGTTCTTTTGCATTTTCACAGGCCCAACCGGTCGATAAATATGGAGGAAACAAGGAGGCCTGTGGTAGAAACTACACCATTTATTACGAATATTATAAATTGGGCAACTACGACGAAGCCTTGCCCTTTTGGAGAAAAACGATCAGTATTTGTCCGAGTTTTTCTGTTGGCTTGTGGAAAAATGGTGAGAAGATGTATAAACAGCTGATAAAAAATGAAGATAATCAAGCTAAAAAACAACAATACCTAGATACACTGATGTGGATCTATGACCAGCGAATACAGCATTTCGGTCATGATCCCCGTTCAACTGAAGGCTATGTATTGGGACGAAAAGGGGTAGCCTTGTTGACCTACAAGAAAGATGCAGCTGAACAGGCCTATGAATATCTTCTGCAGTCTGTCAGCAATGAAGGCAATAAAACAAAAGCTGACATACCCGTTACCTTCATGCAGGTTAGTCGGCATTTGTATAAACAAGGAATAATTGATGCCCAAGACGTTTTGACCAATTATACTCAATGCGCCGAAATCGTTGATGCTAATTTGAAAATCAAACCAAATGATAAAAATTTCGCGCGCGCTAAAACCAGTATTGAGAGCTATTTCATCAAGTCTGGTGCAGCAAGCTGTGAATCACTTCAAGCATTGTACCAGCCCAATTTTGAAGCGTTAAAATCGAACCAAGAAGAACTGAACAAGTTACGTTATTACTTAAACGCCGCTGGATGTAATGAAAGCGACTTTTACCTTGATGTGGTTATCGCACAATTTGAACTTGAGCCCACAGCAGAGGCAGCACATGATCTGGCACGTATGTTCATGGGCCGAGAGGAGTTCTTGAGAGCGGCCAATTATCTCAATCAGGCCATTGATTTAAACCTACCGGATGGTGAACAGGCTCAAGCCTGGTATGAATTGAGCATTATCCAATTATCTCATGAAAAAGACTACTCAGAAGCCAGAAGTTCTGCCCGCAATGCATTGGCCATCAGGCCAAATTGGGGAGAACCTCATATTGTGATCGGAAAAATTTATCTCGAAGCCCGCAAGCTGGCCTTTGAAGAAGAATTTGACCAGAATACCGTTTTCTGGGCAGCAATTGATCAATTCGCAAAAGCAAAGAAAGTAGATCCTCAATCTTCTGATAAAGCCGAAGAGTTAATCAAGGTCTATTCGCAATACTTCCCAAGCAGCGAAACCATGTTCTACTATGGGCTGAAAGATGGTCAGGCCTATACCGTTGCGTCTTGGATTAATGAAAAAACCACAGCTAGGGCAAGGAAGTGAACGACCAGTAGGCCGGTTGGCCAGTTAACCAGTTAAGCAATTATCCGGTTGGAATCGTTATCATGGTTGTAATTGTTGTCATTGTCCTCGACTGAAATACGTTGACCGTTTTGGACCGATAAATTTAGGCACAAA
>CAYUGX010000064.1:0-17536 GCA_964444375.1 uncultured Porphyromonadaceae bacterium
AGAACAAAATACTAACCAGTTGAAAATCTTTTAACTAAGACGCAACGCTAGTGAATCTGGGCAATTAAAAATAAAATAGTACATATTTAAACCTCCACATTGGAAAATGTGGAAACCCACATGTAAAAAGTAGTAATTCCCTCCTCTATTTTTGAAGATTACATAACCAACCAGGCATGGATTCCAGGGTATCTTTGTACAAAAGATATATCATATGGAACCCGACAAAAAAATAAATCTGATAATAGCTGATGACAACGAGCGATTTATTGAGGCATTATGTGTATTAATTTCAAAAGAAAAGAAATTCAATATACTGGAAACCTTTAAGAATGGATTAGAGCTAATAAATTCCAGGAATCTTGCCAGAGCAGATCTTCTTCTTCTTGACATTCAGATGCCTGAAATGGATGGTGTTGGAGCTGCCAGGTGGATAAATGCCAGGTATCCTGATATGCCAATGATTGCCATATCGATGCATGAGGATTGGGCATTTGTGGAGGATTCTATGAATTCAGGTTTTAAAGGGCATGTCCCAAAGCGAGAAATTCATATAAAGTTATTTGAAGTAATAGAATTGGTATTAAATAACAAAACTGCTTTTCCTTTCCCTTCAAAAACCTTTAATGAAATATAGAATGAAAGAGTTATATAAAGATAAAGAGCTTTTAGTTGCAGAAATACAAGAACATAGAGCAAAACTGGTCAAGGCAGAAAACAGGAACTCAAATGCCAAAGATAAATCCAGGAACAGTAGCATCTCATCTTCGGGAAATCAATCAGAAAAATCACAGGATGCTGAAGAGAATAAAGCACGAATGGCCCTCTTTTCATCATTTGTCAATAATTCAGGACAGGGTCTTGGCTGGGCTGATTTTGATGGAAGTATCAGATATTTAAATCCGAAACTTTGTCAGCTGCTGGAAATTGATAAAATGGAAGATTTCATCAATCAATCGGTTGTACAGTTTTATGATAAAAAGACGCAGGAAAGATTAAATGAAGAAATCTTTCCGGAATTACTTAAAAAAGGTCATTGGACTGGAAATCTGTTGTTATACAGTGTCAAGGGGAAGACTATAGTATCTGAAAATCATCTGTTTCTTATGAAGGAAAAGTCAGGTGAACCTGCTTATTTCGGTAATATCGTAACTGATATTTCCAGGCGGGTAGAATTGGAAAAACAGCTACAAGAAAGTGAGCAACGATTTAGTGATATATCGCATAGCATGGCAGACTGGATATGGGAAGTTGATAAGAATGGAATGTACAATTACGTTTCGGGGAATGTCAAAGGGATTCTGGGTTTTACTTCTGATGAGTTATTAGGTAAAACTCCGTTTGATTTTATGCCGGAAGATGAAAAAGTGCGGGTGGTAAAAATCTTTGAAAAACTTAAAAAAGAGAATAATCCAATAATTGATCTCGAAAACTGGAATATTACTAAGAGTGGTAAAAAAGTATGTTTGCTAACCAATGGAAAACCAATACTTGATAGTGCCGGACAATTAAAAGGCTATAGGGGAGTTGACAGGGATATTACAGTGAGGAAAAAATTAGAAAATGTCGCAAAATATGAAAGGGAGTATAGCGATAGTCTTATAAAGGGTTTACCCGGTATGTTTTATCAGATTGATACCAATAGGAACATTGTTAGATGGAACGATAATCTCGCTAAAGTAACTGAATATTCAAACGAAGAAATAGCCTCATTGTCAGGTCCGGATCTATTTGATGAGCATGACCGGATACAAATGGATGCCAGTGTAGAGAAAGTAATTAATGAAGGTTATGATGATGTTGAATCTGAGATATTAACTAAATCAGGGAAAAAAATCCCATTCCATTTTACAGCAGCACGCTTTGATATTGATGGAGAACCCTATTTGGTTTGGATGGCGCAGGATATATCGGAAAGGAAGAAAGTAGAAGAAAAACTTCAGTATCAGGAGTCAAGATACCGTGCTTTATTTGCCGGCTCGAATGTTGGTATGGCAATCACCGATCAGCAAAAACGATTTATTAATGTAAACAAAGCCTTTGAAGAGTTCATTGGATATACACAAGATGAGCTTAGAAAAATGTCGCCGGAGGATATTACACATCCTGATTTCAAAAAATCGACAAAACAACTTGTCAATAAGCTGATTGATGAAAACAAATCAATTACAGGCTGCGAAAAAGTCTATATCACAAAAGGTGGTCAGCTAAAATGGGGTAAAGTAAGTAGCACTCCTATTGATTATTCTAACAATAAGAAAGCGTACTATGCAGTTATTCAAGATATTACTGACATTGTACAAACAGAAAAAGCCCTTAAAGAAAGTGAAAGAAAATTCAGGCATATATTTAACTCCATAAACGATAGTCTAGTTATCACTAGTGATGAAGGCAAATTTGTTGAAGTAAATGATAAAGCTTGCTTAAAATATGGCTACACTAAAGAAGAGTTCCTGAAACTGCGTGCAACTCAATTAATCTCACCCGAATATCATCATGTTTTTGCCGATTTTCTAAAACAGTCAAATGAAACCGGTGATTTTTATGGAGAAACTATTGATATAAAGAAAGACGGTACACGGGTTAATACTAATGTGCGAGGATCAAGGTTTGAAATGAATGGAAAACCATATTTAGTAATTGCAGTTTCTGATGTAACTGAGCGTAAAAGAATAGAAAGGCAAATTATTGAAAGTGAAGAAAAATATCGTGTATTGTTCAAAAATATGAAAGAAGGATTTGCCTTGCATGAAATGATTTATGATGAAAACGGTAAACCATATGATTATAAATTCTTAGAAATAAATCCTGCTTTTACGAAGTTAACAGGTCTTACAAAAGAAATTGCAGATAACAAAACCGTAAGGGAGATTATTCCAGAAATTGAGAACGATCCTGCTGACTGGATTAATAAATATGGTAATGTTGCCTTAACCGGTGAAGAACTAACCTTTGAAGATTATAATGAAACTTTGCAGAAATGGTTTAGAGTACATGCATTTCAGCCAAAACAAGACCAGTTTGCCGTTACATTTAGTGATATTACAGAAAGAAAAACATCTGAAGAGAAACTCATTGAAGAAAGAGACAGAGCAAATAATATTATTACAGGAACAAATGCGGGTACCTGGGATTGGAATATTAAAACAGGCGAATTACATATAAATGAAAGGTTCAGCGAGATTCATGGAATGGAGCATGCCGCCTTGAGAAATCGAACCATCAAAGAGTGGCAAGACGAAATTCATCCTGATGATTTGGGAAAAATCGAGCAGGATTTTAATCAGGTAATTGAAAAAACAAGAGACTTCTTTCATGTTGAATTTCGAAAAAAACACAAAAAAGGTTATTACAAATGGATTCAATCTAGAGGCAAAGTGATTCAATATGATATGGATAAATCCCCAATGAGGATTGTCGGGATTCTTTTGGATATCCATGAGCGAAAAGAAACAGAACTTCAATTATTTGAACAATATAAGGCCTATGAGATATTAAATGACGAGCTCAATCAATCGAACAAAGATCTGGTAATTGCTAAGGAAAAAGCAGAAGAGAGTGATAGTCTAAAGTCAGCATTTCTCGCTAACATGAGTCATGAAATCCGGACACCTATGAACGGTATTTTGGGATTTGCGGATTTACTAAAGGAGCCTGATTTGACTCTAGATGAGCAAAAGCAGTATATTGGCATAATCGAGGCTAGTGGTCAACGTATGCTTAATACACTTAATGATATTGTTGAGATTTCACAAATAGAAACCGGACAGATGGAAACTTACCCCGAATTGGTGAATATTGATAATTTGATTCAGGAAATTGTCAAATTTTTTTATCCAGAAGTTGATCGTTCCATTATTGACTTCAGGATTGAAAAGAAAGGAAGTCAAGAACCATTGCTTGTTGTAACGGATCGTGATAAGTTGAACGGAATTTTATACAATCTGGTCAAGAATGCTATCAAATTTACGAAGTCGGGTGTTGTGAAACTAGCTTACGAAAAAAGCGGAAATAATCTTAAAATGTTCGTTAAAGACACAGGTATTGGTATTCCATCCGATAGATTAGATTCCATCTTTGAACGTTTTATTCAAGTAGAACAAAGTAACACAAGACAATACGAAGGATCCGGCTTGGGTCTTTCAATTGCAAAGGCTTATGTAGACTTACTACAAGGTGAAATCTGGGTCGAATCAAAATTGAATTCAGGATCAACATTCTATGTCAGTTTGCCACCCTTAAAATTAAATAATGGATCATAAGTAGACAATCCGGCGTAATTAAGCACCTCATACCGATCTATAATGAGCACTGTATCAGTTCAGTAAGTTTCTTATCTACTTCGCATTCTCATACAACTTATTCACAAACGGTATCCCATTGACCATCCAGTCGGGGGCCTTTGTGCCCATCAGGAAGTGATCAAAATACTGCTTCATTCGTCTTTGGAAGTCTTTCTGATTATTTCGATCGGCCAGATGGTGGTTTTCGTTGGGATAGGAAAGCAATATCACCTCTTTGCCCAATCGACGAGCCGCATTATAAAACTCCAAACCCTGATTCCAGTCAACCGCACCATCTACCGTACCATGCAAAATCATAAATGGGGTTGATATCCCGGCAGCTTGCTGCACAGGTGATTGGGCAATGTAATTGGCCATGTCATCGTACATGCCTTTGCCCATCCGAACCTGTCCGCGTTCCATTATGCCATGGTTATTGGTGCCCGAATTCTTATACAGAATATTGAACATGCTTGTGAGATTAGTCACAGGGGCACCAGTGACCACACAGGCAAACATATCGCTTTGGGTGAGAATGAATGAACTCTGATAGCCACCCCAGCTGTGTCCTTGCAATCCAATTTTCTCCAGATCAGCATAACCCTGATCAATTACCTTCTGAACCGCAGCCGTAATACAATCCAGAGCATTCCATCCCGGATTGCCCTCGGTATAGTTGATATCGGGCATCAAGACCAGGTAACCGTTCGACGCATAAGTCGACATATGCGGCCGGTCATCGTAGGTGGGCATTGAATAGCTGTGATGGCGCTGCGACATCTTTTCGTAGAAGTATACCAGCATCGGATACTGCTTACCTTGCTCATAATTAGCTGGCAGAGTCAACGTAGCTTGCAGCTTGTCTCCATGCTTGTTGTTGTAATCAACGAGTATGCGCTCACCCCACAAATATTCAGTCTGCTGCGGATTGGCATCGGTCTGACGAGCAATTTTCTTAAAACTCAAATCCGAAGTATAGTAATCCGGGAAGTCAGCAAAGGTCTGCTTCGTAAACAGTACAACATCAGCTTCCTTTGCTTTTTGCAGTCGTCCTATGCTGGCATCCGTAAAGAGCAATTCTCTGGGTGCTTTGCCAGGCTTCAGCTTGAAATACCCCGACTTTTTAGTCCACTCACCATAAGCCGACAGATAAATATCCCCTGCCGGATCAAGGCTTGGCTTTCGATCGAGCCGAGTCATGCGAAAGCGGATCTCTTGCTCTGTACCATAATTCCCGGTGAGGTTCTTTCCGCCAGAGCCATCCAAAGCCACTTGCCAGAGGTCGTAACGGTGATTCAGTATAACAGATTTCCCATCCATCGTCCACCCTGCCATACCATAAGATGGATTCTCAAAAGGATGGTCTTCTTCTTCATCGAAGAAACTAACCAACATCTCTATTGTGAGGTTCGTTGTGGTCTGATCTGTCATGCGATAGCAATGAAAATGCCTGTCTTTGAAATACAGGTAATAGTCCCCTTCTGGTGACAAGCCCATACTTCGACCAATCTTTTTCCCTATCAACTTTTTCTCTCCCGACCGGATGTCAATCTGGTAGTAATCTGAGAATCCCCCACCCCAGTTCACATCACTTATGTAGGCTACCGGATTACTCACCACTGCCCGGTCAGCATTTCGATTGAGGCTCACACCCCGATAATTCTCATCGGTGAGCTGAACCAAGGTCAGATCATTAAGATGCAATACACCCGTAAAAGTTCTGTTCCTTTCTCTTGAAGCCCGACGCATTTGCACCGATTGGATTTGCTCATCATTCCAGTGCCACACATCAACATTCGGCAGGGTATCTTTACCCAATTTTTGCATTTGAGCTTGTTCCTTGATAGCTAAAACTATTCTTTCATTGTCGAGGCTAAAGCGCAAGGTGCCTTTTTCACTAATCACGAAACCATCAGGGATTCCACCCAGTTGATCTCGACCAAGCACCTGCTTCTTGAGTTTTTGTCCAATTCCTGATACGATCACCAACTGATTATCATATTGTGTTAAGGTATCCGCTTTAGCCCCCTTCAGTACCATCAGAGCGGTCCCTTTTTGTCCTTTTTCATGGGAAAAGAGCATGGCATCATCCCAGGAAAGTTGAGTATAGGTCAGCGTATCTGTATCGATGGGATTAACAGACTTATCCGATAGGTTAAACAAATACAGTCCATTACCTGCCCTATCGGCTGCATCTATCAGATAAGCCAGATGGCTTCCTTGTGAATTGAAGGCATAATTGCTCACATTTCCAAGATTGAAGGTCCATCCATTATGTAGGCTAACCAGTAGCATGTCTTTGCCTTTGGCCTCTTTGTTACCGGTTTGCTTTGTGATAACCAGGTAATCACTCGACGGTGAAAAAGTAAGACGGGCTGCCTTATCCCAGGTCTTTTTTTCTCCGGTAGTCAGATTCAGCAATACTGCCTTTTTGTAAACCGTTTTTTTTGATTTTCGCAATTTCTTGGCCTGCTTTTCAGGCACATTCAGAAAGAAGGCTGCCCATTCCCCATTGTCGGAAAATGCGGGACCACTCCCATACGGCTCTTCATACAATTTCTGACTTTCTATGTTTTTGAGGTAAAGCGTATCGTCCCCCTCATTGGGTGAATAGGTGTAACTCACCCAGACTCCATCATTTGAAATACTTGTTGAGCCAATTCGACTCCATTCGGGATAGTCTTCCAAGGTTAAGGGCTTTTGTTGCTCCTGGCTGAAAGCAGTTGCTGTCAGCATCAATACAAACAGCATAGAAAATAATGCGTTATTTTTCATGGCTTTGACTCCTGTTTTTCTCAAAGATAGGTATTATCAAAGGAGTCAAAATGTGTCGTTCAGCATCGACTTCTCAGAATCTGCCAGTTATCGGTTTTAATAAAACTCTGATCGAGGTTTTTATAGATTTCTGTAAGCAAGTCATAAGACATACTTAGCGTCATGATATCAGCTGGCAGCCTCTTTCTGACAGAAATATCCTGCATACCCCAAACCGCAACATTGTGACCCGATGCTTTATACCGAATAGGTAAACTAACGACAGAACCACAACCCGACGATAAGCTGGTACGAACGATGGAATCATTCCCGGGATCTTCATTTTGCAATAGAAAAACCAGTGCACTAAGTTGATCGGGATTGGCAAAAAAGATTACGATTTCTGGTTTCTCTTTGTCATTGCATATTTCGAGAGGTTTAAAAACCGTAACATCCTTCCTAATGGTAACCGGCATGAACGAGCGAACAAACTCTTTGGCCTTTTTGCTGGTTTTAATGAATCGCTCCCCGGGTTTATTCAGTACACTACCATTTGACAAAAAATTCTCAATGCCCGGAAAAATCCAGTTTCTATAGCCGAGGTAAAAGGCCGAGCAATTCCAACCCAACGAATCATGATCAAAATGAATGATCTTCCCTTTGGCTGCTGAAAAAATCAAGGGTACTACGCAGCCACCATTTCCGTTGAAACCTGTTGATTCGGCAGGACGCGTTTTTTCGTAAAACAGTCCTACCGGAGAATATCGCAAACCCAGCTCGGCGATAAACTTGTCTCCTATATCAGCCGCTTTACCCATTGTTTTTTTTTATTTGTAATTATGAAACTCAGGCGATTCTATATGTGGGTA
Organism: uncultured Porphyromonadaceae bacterium; assembly: GCA_964444375.1. Taxonomy (GTDB): domain Bacteria; phylum Bacteroidota; class Bacteroidia; order Bacteroidales; family UBA12481; genus JABHCC01. The sequence continues at coordinate 7,907 of CAYUGX010000064.1, forward strand.
AAGATAATGACCACAATCCATCAATCAAGCTATTTAATTACATAATTTATTACCTAATAAATTACATAATTTAATCCTAACTAATCTTACTCTTATTCTTAGCCTTAATCCTATTCCTAATTCTACGTTTTATTCCCTTTCTCCCACGTCCCAGATTCAACCACCTGCCCATTTGCATTGTACTTGGTTCCCTGCCCGTGGAACAAGTCATCTTTAAATCCTCCTTTATAATAGCTACCATCGATGTACCAATATGTCCCATTCCCTTCGCGTTTATCATTTACCCAATAACCTTCGTATTTTGTTTTATCTGAGTAGATCATGGTACCAAAACCCACCCGGTCACCGTTTATCCAATTGCCGCTGTATTCTGACCCACTGGGCCATCTATAAATGCCGAATCCACTTCGGATACCCTTCTCAAAATTTCCTTCATAGCTACCGCCACTGCCGTATTTCATCAAACCTTTTATCCGCTCATTATTCTCAAATTGCCCTGTGAAACTTCCCCCATCGGGCCAATAATAGGTCCCTTCACCTGTTCTAATATTTTTAACAAAATCCCCTTCGTAGCGCTGGCCATCTTTCCAGTAAAAGGTTCCTTTGCCATGCCGGTTGCCTTGGTCGTATTGGCCCACATATCGATTACCATCCACCCAGAAATAGGAACCTTGTCCTTGAAAAATGTCGTTTTGGTATTCCCCTTCGTAAATATCCTTGCTGGCAAAAGTCATCCGTCCATTCGTCCGCTGTCCGTCAAGCCATTGACCCACAAACACACCTCCATCAGCCCAGGTATATGTTCCCTGCCCGGTTCGATTTCCACTTAGCCAATCGCCAGTATAGAAAGCTCCATCTGCCCAGCGAATTGTACCCTGACCATGTCGCAAACCATTTTCGAATGATCCAGTAAAACTTACCCCATCAAGAAAAACCTGTTTTCCCTGACCATGCATCTCGTTGTCTTTATAGCTTCCCTCATAAGAGAATGATGGATACTCACCTTTCCCCTGTCCGTTTGCTTTTCCTCCCCGCATATCACCCTCGTAGCGAAAGTTATAGCCTTGAGAAGAAACAAGAGATGTCCTGCCGTCATCAGTCTCTGGCAGGTCAGTTCGCTGACTGTCATCTTTTTCAACCTGAACTGCATTGGATTGAGAAGCCAATTCAATAGTTTGGTTTTCTTCCGTTTCACTTCCTTGTTCAATTCTTTTTTCCAGCTCTTCTTCAGGAGTCCCTGTATTAGTTAGCGTGTTGCTCGATTCAGATTTGATCCCGGCCCATTCAATCTCCTGACAAACTTTCCACTTACCATTCAGATAGGCACAACTTTCCAAGAACAATTCAGCCTGTCGGCCCCCTGATTCGATCAATACGGTAATACCTCGGTGAATCTTTTTATTGTCCTCACTTGGCATCGGTTCACAACTCAATACAACCGTAGTGTTCCAATTCCATGATTCCTCCTGACTGCGTTCATAAGCCACACGCCACTGATCCAACAAGCGACCTTCGGTTCGCCCAAAACCTTCAGAAGCTTCCTTTTCATCAAACTTCTCTTCAGCAGGCATCAATTGATTCAATTCATACAGATCTGACCGGGTCAAACAAAACTCGTCTAAGAACCAACTCGGATCGTCATTTTGAAACGAAGCAATAAGCCCTTCAGCGAGTTCTTGTTCAGCATTCTTCTTCACCGATGATGACTTGGAGAACTTTGGCAGTTCAAAGCCACCCATGCCGCCACTGAAAAAGATGAAGTAGGCAGCGGCCGCGAGCGCAACGACAACTACTAACCAGATCCACCAACGGCGCTTGCGCGCTGGGGATTGGGGGTTAGTGGATCGGTGGATTAGTGGATCGGTAGATTGGGAACTCGAGACTCGGGACTCGGGACTCACCTTCGGTCCCCTGATCGAGTCAGGGGCAGGCTTTGGGTCTTGTGTCTTCGGTCTTATTTGCTCCCCACATTCTCGACAGAATTTTTTTCCTTCGGGGTTTTCGGTTTGACAATTTGGGCATCTGATCATGACTTATTCACTTTTTCTTTTAATATAACCCTTCGGGCAATTTTGATTCCCGGAATAGATAGCAGAATTCCAAAAAGGACGAACATTAGGTAGGAGAGAATAATGTAGGCATATACCAGGCCCATTCCCTCCATAGATAATCCTAATTCGACTAAGAACGCTGAAATAAAGACGGCAATGTTCGCTCCGATTAACTGGGTAGCCAACACAAAACAAAGCCCAAAAACAGCTAAAAAGATCATATCCTTCCCTGGAGATCCTACTGTTTTAAACTTCGTCTTAATTCCATTTTTAGTTAAAACAAAACTAAATATGATAATCGCCGCCAATACATCTGCAATGTATAGTCCATATGTTCCAAATACTTTGTTGTACAGCTCCTCTTCAAGCAACATCAATGCGGTGGTAATGATGATGTAAATTAAGCCACCAATTATCCAGGAGCGTTTCACATACCGGGATTTCGGAGCTTCGCTCCTGGGATTGTGGGATTCGGGACTGCGTCCCTGGGATTGGGGATCAGTGGATTGGCGGATTAGTGGATCGGTGGATTGGGAACTCGAGACTCGGGGCTCGGGACTCACTTTGGGTCTTGCCTCTTCAGTCTTATCTCTTGTTCTGGGTCCTGGGTCTTGGGTCTTCGGTCCTATGTTTTGCCCACAATCACCGCAGAACTTGTCGCCTTTGAAAATCTCGCTTTTGCAGTTTGGACATAAAACCTTCCTAGGTTTTGGAGGTGGCGGAGTGGGTACTTCGTCTCTTTGATGGGTCGATTGGTGGATCGGTGGAGAGGTGGATTTGGGACTTGAGACTCGGGATTTGGGACTCGCCTTAGGTTCGCTGATCGGGTCAGGGGCAGGCTTTGGATCATCGGCCCGGGGTTTTGTTTTTCGTTTCGGTCGTGGTCTAGCAGTCGGCACCTCAGGTACCTCATCCTCAATATTATTAATCTTACTCTTTGCCTTACTCTCACTCTTAGTCCTAAGTTCTTCCACCCCCGGAGGTGGTGGTGGCAAATCGGGCTGCTCAGTGGGTGGACTCCCCTTCTGCCACTGATTATTCTGATAGGTCAGCCAGGTGCCGTCGACCGGATTAATGGTCCACCATTGTTGATGTTCGTCTTGCAGCCTTAGATTGGCCACGGCCGATTTGAATTCTTCCTCGCTGACTGCACCGGCCGACTGTTTACCTTTGAGCTGCCAGAATTGGTTTTCGAGTTCTTTGAAATTCATAGGTATTACTTCTTAAGATCCATATTAAACATTTGTCCTGAGCCTACTGTAGATACACTCTGGTCAGCGCTAAAAACGATAACACGCCCCTCTCCATCAACGATCTTACTCTTAATGCCTTTATCAAAAGTAGATTGTGCATCCCAGTACTCAATTGCTCCGTGTTCTATCAATCCGCTTGAGACCATCTCGTTTTCAGCAGCCTGAATTTGATTCTGGGTTAGTTTTTTACCACCCGATCCCTGGAACGCCCAACCGTCATTATCACCGGTAAAGGCCATTCCCTCACCAGTTTTGTGTAATCCTGTATTAATAATCACACCATCCTCGATCTTTATTTTGCCTTTTAATTCCAACTCATACATTTTACCTCCCAGGTTATCAAACTCATTCACTCGCATTTTATACCTGTCTTGAAGTTCACCAAATAACTGGGCCGACATACCTGGTTTCATCGTTGGTGCTTCTGGTTGGAAAAATCCTACGAAGCCGGCATTCTTTTCACTCGCCCCTAGCAAAACATCTAAATGATTGATTGTCTTAGCCTTGATATCAACTGGTTTAGGCGGATGTCCGTTGTAAATATGCTCTAAACACAAAGGATTACTCTGACGAAATGACAATTCAATACCAAACTTATTAGCAATCTTTTGCAGCATTGAAGCATTCTTAACAGGGATTCCAAAGGCTTCAGGATGAACTGGATTACCCAAAGGAATCTCATCTGGATTCTTAAAGGTACCATTGGGGTTCATAACATCATTCGTTGAGATGTACCCTTTTTTAATTGAATAGTCCTTCACAATTGGTGTCAGGTAGGCGACTATCATCTCTGCCGCTACTTCCTTAAATGCTATCTTGGCTGATTGAGTGTAGGTTCTTGTTTCTGGTGGCTCTCCATACCACAAGTTCCAGAAGAACTTATATCCCCAGAAAATGACATAGGCAACTGGTTTAGGAAGTGCACGAGCTATTGTATCCGGATCAAAAAAGAATTCATAGGGAGCCTGAGAGAGCATTTGCCCAAAGAGTTTTTCCATGGTTTCATCAAAAGGTGTCCCCTCGATGTAACCCTGGATCCCGGCCACAAGAACTCCTTTCATCATGCTGGCTCCGGCAGAAGCCATAGGTGAAAGTGTAATGCTGACCAATATCCTGAATGCGATATCACCTACCCATTCAGCAACGTATAGGATTGGCTCAACCCTACCCAACCACTTGTCCCAGTCTTCCCAATCAGCCGCTTCTTCAAGTAGCATGGCTGAGGCCACCTCCCATATTTGTTTTCGCATTTCATGGTAACCTTCAGCACCCAGCAAACCCTCATGTTCTTCGACCATATCACGGTAATCCTGCCGCTTGTCATGGGGAATATATTTATCGATGATTTCTATGCACCTTTGCTTTTCAAGTGTCTTATTGATAGCCTCTATGTCTTTGAGGGCTAGTTGAACCTGAATAATCTGATTGTAATCGGGATCTTCTTGCCCATCAACGGAGACCTCAATATTGGCTTTGATCTTGTCACTGGCTGGACCTGGCAATACATTCTGAATTGTGAATTTATATTGAGCTGCCTGAGCATCACCGCCATATTCACCAGTAAACCCATCGAACTTCATTTCAAAGCCTGCTTTCTCAAAAGCGTTTCTAACTTTCTCATCCTCAGTATCCTCTACCGGATTGGTAAACAACATGCTGTTCTGCATGGCCGCCTCATCTAATTGGGCTTTGCCTTCGCTGACCACCTTGACTGAATAAGAACATACGGCAGCCTTTTCTTCGATTGGGATTTCTATGGGTAACTCTGAGTGAATGAACAATCCGATAGGTGATAATTTGATCTTTAATTCCTGGTCCAGTTCGAAATCTCCTTTTTTGGCAACGACTTTGACGGTCTCTTCCTGGGCTTCGGGCTGTTCCCCTTCCAAGGTGCCAGGTTTAAATTTGATCTGACAGCTATCTTTATCTGTTTCGTACTCGACAGTTGCCAAATTGGGTTCAGGCTCCAACACAAATTCCCAGCCTTCATCAACAGTATTGCTGATTTCGGCTTTCAAGAGAATCTCTTGCTCCTCATCACCAGAACCAAGTAAGATCTCTTCCCTATCCAATTCTAAAACAGGCTTACCTAAGATTCTAATCGGTATGCGTTCAGAAAACTCTTCGGCTAAATACTCACACTCAATTCTAATTTCTTGCTCACCTGGAATATCATTCGCCGGCGTATCTGGATGAGGGATCCCAGCTACTTTAACCGAACGGCCAAGCATTCCCTCAGCTTCAATCGGCTGTTCATCGGTGAAGGTGAACCATTGATCAGACTCATTCAAATGGGTGAACTGCATCCCATTCTGTATTTTCTGCTGATCAATAGATTCGAGATTTGGCTTGAGCTCAAACCAGGCCTGGATCTCAATCCAGTCTTCTCCGGTTAGGGCAATCTGGTCTTCAGGTATGGCCGATTCAATCTGACGATCATACTGGAAGTCAAGACTAATCTCAGGCACGCCAATCAACTGAATCGCTTGCTCTTTCTCAAAAGGTCGGCCAGTGAGCTCACCCTTTACCATGACATTCACTGAATCGGGCATATTCTTTCTTTGGTCGGCTTTCAACAGCAAACCATAGACATCCAAATACGTCAAGGGCTCTGCCCCACCCTCAAATACTTCTTCTGAGAGCTCGACCCACTGGTCCCCACTTCCAACCAATTCAATCGTTAGCTGTTCAGTCACCTCTTCAAGGTTCAGGCCTTCGACCTCTTCGGGCATGGTCAGGCTGACCAACAGGGTGATAAAGTCTTCCCCATCCGGGAATACCGCATTCTCAGGATAATTGGTGTTTTCGGTGCGTTCAAATGAAATTTGTATTTCTGGGAGGGGTAAAGGTTCAAGTTGGATTTGTACTGCATCGGTCAGGGCTTCCCCAAATAGGCTGCCTTTAACCAATAGTGTTAGGCTATCAGGTGGATTTGCATCGGTGTCATCCGATAGGTTTTTACAGCCTATATCGAAGACCTTTTCTTCGCCTTCCATTTCGCCTTCATAGAGCTCAAGCCAGTTATTTTCACCTTCTACTTCTACATCTAGTTCTGCCCAAAATGCATCGAGATCGACTTCTGCATCGGGGGGATCGAGTTCGAGGCCCACTCTGACCTGAACAATTTGATCGATATCGGGGCGTAACGCTTCTTCAGGGGCCTGAATCACCAGTTGACCTTGTGGGAAGGGTATGATATTAATGATGACATCTGCCTCGAGGGCCTTGTCACCTGCATTGGTAAACACTTTGAGCTTATTGCTATCTGGTACGTCTATACCAGGATCTTCATACGGATACCAGGCATATACGGTAAAATAAGCCTCCTCGTTGGCAAATCCGATCTGCGAGGGCACAAGCCAATCGCCTTCCTCTCCGGGCTCGTTCAATTGCAAAGATTGTGTCAGTTCATCAGAAACAACAGAATCGTTTCCAGCCTTCAACTTTACCTGGGCATGCACATAGGTTTCAGTCTTTTTATAAACTGGCAGGGTATCCTGATCAATCTGGATATCGATCCAGGCGTCCAGATCTTCGAGTTTGATCTCAATGATTTCTTCAAGCTGGTCTCCTTCATACTCTGCTGTCACACGAATTTGTAATGATTCAGGTATTTCCTGATCATAATCACCTCCCGGAGGGGAAGCCGAGATGGGAATTCTTTTCTGACCTGCTGACAGACTACCACTTCCAAAGTCGATCCAGGTTGAGTCGCATGATTGAGCAATAGTCTGAGCAATAGTAGATTCAAGGTCGGGATTGTCTGGGTAGCAGCGGATAGATGCTACAAGTGTTGTTTTGTCTTCGCCATCTGGACGAATGCCTGCACCGCCGTCAAATGACAGTTCCAGAGTTGGTCTGAAAGCTACTTTCAGGCTGAAGCTGACTGAATCGCTACCACCACTGCCAGATGCCGTGATGGTGACATTGGGACTATCTTCGGGATCGGCTGATTCGGGTGCCAGTGCCCTGACCTGGATGGCCTTGTAACCCTGCGACATCTGTTGGCCACGGGTTTGAAGCCAGTCTTCACCAGATCCGTAAAAATCAAACGATAGACCCTGTGTTTTTGAAGCCAGAACACCCGGATCAACTTCGGGATTATCGCTATGCACCTTGGCAAAGAACCAAATCGAGTCCTTCCCATCAGCCGTTAACACCCCTTTCTGCCCTTGAATACTCACAAAATAATCCCCTTCTTCCTCCTCCTCTTCACCCTCTTCACCCTCTTCACCTTCATCATAGTCTTCCCACCCGTCCTCTTCAGTTGTCACCTGATCTCCACCACCTGACCCACCTGCTCCTCCGACGCCTCCACCTATTCCGCCACCAGCACCACCAATTAAGCCTCCACCGAGTCCGTTGAGAATACTCACGAGCAAAGGTCCTAAAGCCCCACCCAATCCTGAAAACAAACCAAGCGCAATGGCACGTTTTGAGCCTTCTCCCCGAATCCAGTCTCTGAAATTACTGTTGTACTCCGTCCAACCGCCATCATCTGCAAAACCTGTTTTTGAGGCCAGGTAAAGGCCAAGGGCAGTGAGCAGCAACACCATCAACCCGGTCGCCATCTCAGCACGCTGTGCATTTCTGATGATCACAATAGCAATAATCGTAATCCCACCGATGATCAATCCGTAGGATTCAAGCCAGGGAATTGCCGTGATCATCATCCCGAGGGTAATGCCCTGATAAACCAGGGTGGTATCTTCGATCGTAAATTTATTCGGATCGGTTTGCTTTCCCCTGAAGAAACGGTTAAAATCATAATGGATTACACGTGCAAGCAAGTGGAACAGTCCTCCTTTTTGCATGATCACCAATCCCCTCAGGATTATGAAAACAAACATCAGACTCACCATGGCATTCCGCCAAATAAAACTCAATATGCTCGCAATTGCTAGACCGGTCAGAGCCAGTATAAGCCGTTTCTTATTCTTTTCTTTGAAGATTCTGAATACGCCCATGAATCTTCCAAACAGCATACCACGGAAACGCTTAAAACCGCCAAAATTCTTGAATCCACTGATCAACAGGGTAATGATTGCGGTTAATAAACCCCAGAACAGCAGGCTTGACCAGAAATGACCTCTAACAGCAGTGCTTGAATCGATAAAATAAGACAAGGTGTTCATCAGGAAATTGGGTCTGAAGGGATTGATGACACCTCCACCGGCACCAAAACCATCATTGACCACCACCATTAAAAAGGTATGCACCACCATGATTAGGCCTGCAATGGTCAAAGAACGGGGTAAGAAGCGCTTAAATTCTCCAGGAATAAAGCGAATAACCAGCATGAACAATTGCCACAAAGTTTTGGGCAAGGTTTTCACGTCAAACTGGTCAGATTTGTCCGGTTTTTCTGGCATGGTCTTAGGATCGTGGTTACTAACTCCATGAAGTTAAGGAATATCCCATATCCTTCCAAAGGATGCGACAGGGAAAAAGGTCAGGCCTTTGCGGGTACCAATCCAATACCCATCGCTTCGCTCATTTATGTACTTTACTTCGTTATGTGATAAGCCATCAGATAAGTCAAGGTTCAACTGCCGTGATTCGCTGAGCACCGTGATTCCATCGTATTCAAAACCGCACCATAGGCGGTTCTTGCTGTCGACAAAAAGAGATCTGACCTTCTCACCAGCCAGTCCAGCTGATTGATCAAGTACACGAAAATCATTGCCGGGACCACCGTGTGGATCTTTTTGCAAACTGAATAATCCACCCCGGTTCAAGAGACCTGTTCCAAAAAGAAATGCAGAATCGTTTTCAACGATAGCCGTGATATTTGGATGTGGCAAACCTTGCTCGGTTGTCCAATGACGCCAGGTGTGATGATTAAAATAACTAATCCCTCCTCGAGGTGCCACATAAGATCCAAACCAGAGGCCTTTATTTTCGTCCTGATAAATACAGTTGACCATGGGGTGAATCAGTTCGTCATTTATGATCGTCCATTTGTTGTTTTCAAGAACAGCTGCTCCAGACCAGGTGCCAATCCATATCCTGTTTTCCTGATCCCGGTAGACGGTATTAACCCCTTTGCCAGAAATTTCATCCGGGAGGTCCAATATCGTCAGAAATTGACCATCGTAACGCCCTAGTCCACGGTCGAATGCAATCCAAAGAATTCCGATAGAATCGATAATCAGGGCATTGACATAATCGATTTGATGACTTGTGGCTGGCAGGGGAACGAAGACATCGCTTGCCAGGTTATAACCTGTTACCCCTTCTTTTCCTCCAATCCATACCACACTATCATTGAAAACAAAGGCATTGACATCCCGGTCAGGTGCATAAATCTGTATGCCTTGATTCAC
>CAYUGX010000065.1:0-12946 GCA_964444375.1 uncultured Porphyromonadaceae bacterium
AACACAACAGTAATTTCACAATAGGGGTCTATGGTTCAAGCACGATTACTGATTCTGTTTGTCATGGCTGTGATGCTCTCGGCTTGTTATCCAAAGGAAAGGGTGATGAAGTTGTCATCTTCAACAAAGGAGGCCAAGGAATTATTCAACCAGGCAAGACAATTGTTTCAGGAACACAAAAATGTACGGGCCCGTGAAATGTTGAATGAGGCCATTCGACTCGATCAGAATTTTGCAGTAGCTTATGCCGAGCTGGGTGGAGAGGAGAATGTTAAGAAAGCGATGGAGCTTATTGACCAAATTACGCTTGGGGAAGAATTGTTCATTCGGTATAAATGGGCTACAATTACGATGAATATTGAGGAAGAAATCAGCTGTCTTGAACGTATGAGTGCACTTCTACCCGATGATCCCTGGCCACATTACTACCTGGGTTTAGCCTATGCTTTAAGAAAACCTGACCGGGAAAGATCAGCAAGCTCCTATCTGAGGGCGCTGGAGATTGACCCAACTCATATTATATCTTTAAACAGATTAGCATATACCTATATGTTCTTGAAGGAGGATGATCTGGCCGAAGAATCTTTTCTGAGGTATATTGATATTGCACCTCATGTAGCCAATGCCTATGATTCTTATGCTGAATTTCTTATTTCCAGACAGCGTTATGATGAGGCCTTGCCCTTTCTGGAGAAATGGTTAGAAGTTGATCCTCAATGGGTACAAGGCAAGGCAAAAATAGGAGAGTTATATGCCTTCAAAGGCATGCACGAAAAAGCCATTGCCTATTATGACGAGGCACTTGAAGAAGTTGAAGGACTGAACATGATTCGTTACATCAACAATTGGAAAGCGGGCTCTCTGTATAGTCTTGGAGCTTATGACAAGGTAGTAGAATTGTTTGATGATCTGGGTGATCTCTTGCATGCTGGTGGTGAATATGTGTATGAGGTAGATCGCTATGAATATCCCCTTCTAATGTCATTATTCAAGAAAGACTATGACAAGGTGCTATATTTCGCTCAGCAATATGCAGATTTGGTAGAAGCTAACCTCAGTCATTATCCTGAACCAAATGTGATACGTTTTTCTGCAACAATCAGGCTGGCACTGGGACATGGCCTAACAGGTAACAAACGGGTATCAGATAACCTATTGTCAGATGCTGGTCAGATGGTTTTTGATCTGGGCCTACCGGATTTAGCCAACAAATGGTATCAGACTATCTTGGGGTGGTTGGAGATTCATCGAGGAAACTTTGAGCAAGCGATTGTGTGCTTCGAAACCGATCAGCTGGATATTTTGCCTGTCAAATATTGGCTTGGATATGCCTACCAGCAGGCAGGCGACGAGAAAGCTGCGGAAGAGTTGTTTTCAGAGATTAGGAGTTACTACTCTTATGTGTTTACCTATGCCTTGTGTTTGGGGGAGTTGTAGCACCTTAACCCAATCTTAACCAATCTTGAGTTTATCTTGATATAACTCCCTATAGGTCACGGTATCTTCGGGTTATCCTAATCGATAACCTTTTAGAGCCATGAAAAAACTATTCATCGTCTCAATCATTGCTTTTGGTATTGTAGATCTGTCCTTCGGGCAGAACGACTCAATGATGCTGAAGTTTGGAATTGAAGAGTCTCACAAGAGATTAGATTCAATTGTACAATTCAATTTCTCATCAGAAAACGATTCGATCAGATGGCAAAAAAAAGAGACCCTGTACAATCCTGTAAATAATGTAACTACTAAAATGTACTACAACTGGGATAGGGAGGCCAGTTGCTGGAAGCGCCCGGATTGGAAGGAGGAATACAGTTTTGATGAGCGTGGGAATCAAATCATGAGGGCCAACTACGAATTCTCACTTGGTCGCTGGATTGGGAGACATTCGAAATACACATGGGGATTTAGTGCGAATGGATATAAAACATTTGAAATAAGGTATGAATGGGAATCAGCATGGGTTCCTAAAAGGATGACTCAGTATCATTACAATGATATGGATCTTCTGATTTTGACAGAGAGTTCTAATTGGGACGTAACGTTGGCCGACTGGGAGGTTCTCTGGAAGAAGGAAACTACATACAATGAACTCGGGTACATGATCAGGGAGGAATTATATAGGAAGCACGGAGGTGAGTGGTTGGAAGCCTATAGTTTTAGTGAATATCACTATGATGAAAAAGGAAACTTGATATATAGTTATTCGCAAACTGGAGATCTGGATTCCAGGTACAGCAGTAGTTACAATAGTGGAACTATTTGTTTTTACGGTTATGATGAATTCAACAAGAGGATCTATACCGAATACCAATATTGGAACCGGTTTCTGAAAGAATGGTATACAGGATATATACAGACTGTGGAAACAAAGTATAATTCTGATGGAGAGTTGTACGAGGAAATAATATTCAGACGGCGAACGCACCGAAATGGGCATGATTATGCCTATGAGGAATCAAAGAAAAGATTATCCTATTTCTATAATTACGAGGGGTATGATGAGGCGGTCATAGAAGACACCTGGGATTTAAAGAATGAAGACTGGGTTCTATATCACATGACCTATCGCAATTTTGATGATAGTAGAAACCTTGTGGAAAGTGCAGCCTATCAATGGGATGCTGCATTGGGAAAATGGGTGGGCGGTCGATGGTATAGGATGTGGGTAGACGAGATGCATACCTACAAATACAATCGTTATGGTGACGAAACAAGGGATATTACCTATCGATGGGATCCAGATATTTTGGTTTGGTCACCCTATTGGAAAAACGAAAGAGTATTCGATCAAGACAGGGATATTTGGCAGCGTGCTTCGTCGAGGTGGCAACCTGAAACCGGTGATTGGTTCACCTGGGGAAAATGGTATTACTACTATGAATCCAAAGCATACCCAACTCAGGTCATTCAGACTGAAGAATCAGTTGTAAGTTATTACCCCAACCCAACATCTGGTATCATCAACCTCTCTGGTTTATTTAAGCCTACCGAAGTCAATATTTACTCCCTCCAAGGGCAGCTTCTAAAATCGTTTCAGATAGTAGATTCCGCTATCGATATTTGCGACCTACCCAATGGGGCATATATTTTAAATCTGACCTCAGGTAAAGACTTATTATTACATCGAGTGATTATCAAAGAGTGATCATTATCACCCTAGCCAAACCAAAACCATGAAATCAATAAACATTAGTTTCTTGTTGCTTTTCCAGGTACTTACTTGCCTGGGCCAAGATATTGCAGTTAGCTTTTCAGCTACAGGAGAAGCAATCCATATTGACAGTGTGACGGCTATGAATCAAACTAAGCAGGTTAAGATTACTATCCCAGGTGATGCCCTGCTACATCTAAGATCCAGCTCAGGAATTCAGAATAGTTTTGAGATCAGCGATCAACTTTCGGTTTATCCAAATCCTTTCTCTGGAATGAGTAGGGTGATGGTTAATATATCTAGGCCCCAACAGACAAAGCTCAGTATGCAGAAGCTTACTGGGCAAGTGCTTGCCCAGGCAGATCAATATCTGCAGCCAGGATTGCATGCTTTTGACATAGCCTTGGGCGAAACTGGGATTTACTTCCTCATTTTGCTATCGGATACCGGCCTGAGCAGTTGTAAACTCATTAACCTATCTGATTCAAAACAAGCTGCGCAGATTAGCCAGGTAGGGTATGGGGATTGGCAGCAAACACCTTCAATGAAAATTCAGGTTATTGATCAGGGACGGTATGAATTGGACTTTGCTGAAGATGACAGAATTCACTACACCTGTTATTCAGGTTCTATGACAACCATATTTACTGATGTGCCAGATAAGTCAAAAAATTATGAAGTGGAATTTGAAGTGTGTGTTGATCCCGAAGGAAAGCACTACAGGGTTGTTAAAATTGGTGACCAAATGTGGATGGAAGAAAATTTGGCCTACCTGCCGGATATCAGTTCACCAACAGAGGGTTCTGATTCATTGCCGCATTACTACGTCTATGATTATCTGGGTTCTGAAGTAGCCGAAGCTAAACAACATGAGAACTATAGTACATATGGTGTGCTTTACAATTGGCCGGCAATTATGCAAGGAGAAGCAAGCAGTTTGTCTGATCCAAGTGGTGTGCAAGGAATTTGTCCCGAGGGCTGGCATGTGGCAAGTATAGGTGAATGGCAAACCATGCTGGACCACCTGGGTGACGATGATCACATTAAGATAAAATCAAGTTCTGAATGGTGCGACTCTTGTGTCGGAGACAATTCAAGTGGATTTAACGCTCTTCCCGGTGGATTATTCGACACCAATGATTTCTATCAGCTTTGGAATGTAGGACGATTCTGGTCATCTACCAGGAAAACCTCATGGAATCTATGGCAATCTGGGCTTGGATTAAGCTCACAGTCAAGAATTGGTGCATCTATTCGATGTCTCAAAAATACGGGTCAACCGGTAGCTAATTTTAATTTTATTCCAACCATCGGGACAGATACTTCACAATTCTATTTTGATGCTTCACACAGCTTTGTAGATGAGACATCTGCTGACAATCTTAAAACAAGGTGGGATTGGAACGGGGATGGTGTTTGGGATACACCATTAAAAGAAGGGAATACTGTGTCGTTTCAATTCCCAGAGGCTGGGTCTTACAAAGTGATTCTGGAAGTACAAAGTATTGACGGACAGACAGACACTCAATATAAATATGTGACGGTTGCAGATGGTATTTATTCTGATCAACGCGATTCCAACACCTATTTTTACAAATCCATTGGCAATCAAATTTGGATGATTGAAAACATGGCTTATTTGCCCTACCTGAGTTCATCCAGTTTGATTTCTGACTGGTCTGAGCCAGAATTAGATCGGTCAGAGCAATATTATGTATATGGTTACAAGGGAAAAGTAGTGTCCCAGGCCAAACAATTGCCAAATTACATGAAGTACGGTGTTTTGTACAACCGAAAGGCAGCAGTTTCTGCTTGTCCGGTTGGCTGGCACTTACCCAGCGGCAATGAATGGTATGAATTGAATAATTATCTGATAGATAACGGGTACGGTTTTGAGGGGGATCCAGAAGCCATTGGGAAAGCCTTGGCTTCAGCATCGGATTGGAATTACACAAATCGAGTGGGAAGTATAGGGCATGATTTGGAAACCAATAATAGCAGTGGTTTTGGTGCCCTTCCAGGAGGTCAAAGGTATTACGATAGTTTCGAATCATTGGGCCGGTGGACTTCAATGTGGTCATCAGAATTAGGGACCTTGGAGCTGTATGGTGCTGGAAAGGAGGGGTTTTCAAGTTGGATGTGGGGAGGAAATGGTGCCAATTCTGTTAGGTGTATTAAGGGCATTGGAAGGCCCACTGTTACCACAGATTCTGTTTCAAGTATAACACAAAGATCAGCTATCATTTATAGTACCGTACATGGAACCGGTGGTGATCACAACTTGGTAGCAAAAGGTGTCTGCTGGGCAAAAACTCAAAGTCCATCTCTGGTAGATCATTTTACATTTAATGGCATCGAGTTGGACTCATACTCCAGTATAATGACAAACCTGGAGACAGGTACGATCTATTATGTTCGATCCTTTGCAATTAATAGTGAGGATACTGCCTACGGACGGCAACTCGAATTAAAGACGGTTGACTCCACAGGAACTTTCATTGATTCAAGGGATAATACGGAATATAAATGGGTCAAAATTGATAATCAGATCTGGATGGCTGAGAATTTAGCTTATTTGCCTGCTGTACATGCATCGAGAATTGGATCAGATACAATAGCCATGTACTATGTTTATGGATACAATGGATATAGTGTTCCTAATGCCAAGGTGCATCCAAACTATGACAGGTTTGGGGTTTTATACAACTGGATTGCGGCATTGGCTGGTGCATCGAGTAGTAACTTAAACCCAAGTGAGGTGAAGGGGATTTGTCCAATTGGCTGGCACTTACCAAGTTTCTCAGAATGGAGGGATCTGTCAAAACATAGAGATGGAAAATACCTCGCTGCTAACACCGGATGGCTCACTTCAACAGGGGATCGCCATGTAGGGAATGATCTTACAAAAAATAATCATAGTGGTTTTAATGCACTTCCGGCAGGACGGAGTAGTGCAGTAGGAGGATTTCTGGATCAAGGAAAAACTGCGCACTTCTGGACATCCACAGGTACAGATGAGAGTTTTGCCAGAAGTTACGATTTACTCTACAATGAAATGGAAATCGAAGACAACTATTCTGATACCCAATATGGCTTCTCTGTTCGTTGCGTAAAGGGAGGGACAAAACCAATGGCAAGCATTGATGTAAGCACAACGGTGGGAGGGCCTTCAACGGTTTTTCGATTTGATGCCTCAGCTAGCTATGATGGAGAAACTCCCCCAGAGAAGTTGTTATTTCGCTGGGATTTAAATGGGGATAGTATATGGGATTCAGAATATGATACCTGCAGGATGAGAACACAAGTATACCCTGAATCTGGATTTTATCTGGTTTTTGTGGAAGTAAAAGATATTGAGAACATGACCGCAACGGATTCCGTCTGGATTCGAGTTTTTGAGGGTAGCTTCATCGATATCCGCGACGGGAATGAGTATCCCTACCAGGTATACGGCACACAGACATGGATGGCCAAAAATCTGGCCTTTCTTCCTGAAGTGAGCATAGCTGATCAAGAGTCAGATTCGTTGAAACATTATTACGTTTATGATAACGAGAGCCACGATATTCTTAAAGCTAAAAAGGAGTCCAATTACGGGCTGTATGGAGTACTCTATAATTGGCCGGCAGCATCGGATGCTTGTCCGGCTGGTTGGCACCTGCCGAGTGATGAAGAATGGACGGTATTTACTGACTACCTGATTAATAAGGGATATGGATTTGAAGGGAGTGGTGAGGATATCGCTAAGTCAATCGCATCAAAAACAGGATGGAAGCTAAGCTATCGATACGAACCTGGGGATATTGGTTATGACCCTTCATCTAATAACAGCAGTTTATTCTCTGCACAACCGGCTGGTTATCGTCATTTTAAAGTGGCATCCAACAGGGGTGATTTTCGCTATCTCAATTACTGTGCACGATTCTGGACTTCTACAATGGAAGGAACAAACCTCGTATGGTCCAGGGCCATCTATGCCAGTGATGGTTTTGTCCATAAAAACCGATTTCTCAAGCGGGTTGGATTCTCGATACGTTGTGTTAAGAATTAAAATGGTTTATTTCAAGGGTAGAGAGTTGCACCTATCAGTAACACTAAGCTACCCAAAACCCAAAACCTTTGTCCCACACTTCCCAATCTACTAATCTGCATGTCAACCATTCCACCTGTTTCATCATTTTCATAAGCCAAAAGTAAATTTGTATTTTCGCAACACAATTCCCTAATAATCGCAACTATGGGCGTCATACGAATTGAGCAGATGGAATTTTACTCTTATCATGGGCATTATGAAGAGGAGCGCATTGTGGGGAATCGATTTTTGGTGGATCTATTGATGGAGGCTGATTGTACTGATGCTGCTGAGTCTGATCACCTGTCGGATGCTCTCGATTACCAGAAAGCGTATGAACTGGTTCGGGCTGAGATGAAGGTAAAATCGTATTTGCTCGAGCACATAGCTAAACGAATTTTAGATACCCTTTTTGCCAATTTCGATAACCTGGATCGGGCCGAGGTAAAGGTTAGTAAGTTGAATCCACCTA
This sequence comes from uncultured Porphyromonadaceae bacterium, assembly GCA_964444375.1. Classification (GTDB taxonomy): domain Bacteria; phylum Bacteroidota; class Bacteroidia; order Bacteroidales; family UBA12481; genus JABHCC01. Next base: position 7,699 of record CAYUGX010000065.1, read on the forward strand.
TGGGGGGGAAGATTAAGGCAGTGTCGGTGACACTGCAAAGACCCAAGACCGAAGACCCAAGACCCAAGACCGAGGACCCAAGCATGCCCTCAACTTGATTGGGGGACATAAATCAGACCGATGGCCTAAAAAGAGAAGAAGCAAAGTAGTTTCACTTGAGTCATATATTACATCTTAACCTCGGGCATAAAGTCTTATGTCATATTTCTAATTTGGGTCTTTGGTCATCGGTCCTCGGTCTTGGGTCTTGGGTCTTGGGTCTTAAGTATGGGGGTCTTTGTTTTTTAAAAGCTAATCCGTACTTTTGTACCCCACTTGAATTTGGTCTCGTGGCCGAGTGGCTAGGCGTTGGTCTGCAAAACCAGTTACAGCGGTTCGAATCCGCTCGAGACCTCAAGAATAAAACCGAATCTTCTGATAGTAAAGAGGTTCGGTTTTTTCATGCCTTATTTCGCCTCTTTTTATTCCTACCACCCCGACAATTCCAATTTTACAGACCTGACAATCTTGAGCATCGTTTGTCTACATATGATTTTGAGGAACTTCAATTGTCACCAAAAATTGTTTTGAATCATTCACGCAAAACAATAACTTTGAGTCAGGGAACTTCTGAGCTGTTTAACTGTTACGTTGCAAGCAATAGTCCACAATAACTACTTGAAAAGTTGATTTTATCTCATGACTGATGTAAAACAATACAGGATTCATTATTTAGATCCAGGTCCCAGAGATTATTGCAGGTTCTCGGGGATCACGTATAGAAGGGGTTATGTGATAGGAAAACGAAGGAAATTCGGATTGTTCGGAAGGACGAATTACTTTATTAGTGTACATTACGATGAAAATTTCGATCGTCTGGGACATGATAAATTAGAATATCAGGTTGAAGAAGATTTGTTTGATGATGTCATCCTTGGAGCGTATGTTAAAGGTGATTTCGAACAAATACCTGAAGGCCTGAAACCAATGTACCTTTTCTAAAACAGAAGCTGAAAACCCTTCTTCAATTGCTTTTCCTCAACAGATTGGATCCCAATCTTAGGATGATTGAATGAGCTCTTGGGTGACTTTATTTGAATCTGTTGTTTTAAATCTGCTCCGCAACAATCACAGATTATTTGGTCAAATTTCATTTCGGTCGTAACTTGTTGATAACATAAAAACAACCAAAGCAATGAAGAATCTTCTAAAGATAATACTAATCATTGCCTTACTTCCCATCTGGATAAGACTGGATGAACTGGATTAAAGTCATACTTGCCTAAGTCAATAAAGGAGCTAAAATGAAAACCATACAGATTCTCAGCATCATTCTTTTGGTAGTATTTGGATACAGCTGTAATGACAGTGAATCAACTGATCAAAACGAGGTAACAACCAGCAACCAAACCAGGGATATATACCAACTAAAAGTATATTCATTTGACACCGACGAACAAATATCCGCCACCGACAGTTATTTGAAGAATGCCTTCTTGCCAGGCTTGAAAAGACTCGGAATCGAGAACATTGGGGTATTTAAACCCAGACTTGGAGATGAGTTTACGATGAAAAAGACCTTCGTTCTCATTCCATTTTCTTCATTTCAACAATTCTATACCCTTGACAATGAGCTAGCTAAGAATAACGATTACCTTGAAGCTGGTAAAGAATACCTCGAGGCACCGCATAACAATACCCCGTATAAGCGGATAGAATCAACTCTATTGAAAGCTTTTAAGGATATGCCTATTATGCAGGTACCTAAATTCAATAGCGATCGACAAGACCGGGTATACGAATTACGAAGTTATGAATCAGCTACTGAGGACTACCACATCAAAAAAGTCGACATGTTTAATGCAGGAGGGGAAATTGAACTGTTTGAAAAGCTAGATTTTAATGCGGTATTTTATGGCCAGGTAATTTCAGGTGCGAAAATGCCCAACCTCATGTACATGACTACCTTTTCTGATGAAGACAGCCAAAAAGCACATTGGGATGCATTTGTTAATTCACCAGAATGGTCGACCATGAAGGTGCTAACAAAGTACGCTAATACGGTATCTCACATCGATAAATATCTGCTCTATCCAACAGATTATTCTGATTATTGATTGTTCCTCGTTGCTTGGTACCGCAGAGGCGACGCTTGTCTGATAATTCCAACCATTGTGCATCATTTGTATTCGATTCGTCGCAAAAATTTTACAGTAAAAACAGGTATGTGTAATTTTACAGTTATACAACCTGACTGAACAATGTTGGATCGAGCAAAAGCACAATTATGTAAAGCTACAATAGGCCTGGGCTTATTGCTCGGTACTTCATCTTGCTTACAAGAGGCTGATCACTTTCAGGATATTTTCTCTATGGGAGGAAATGAGAATAGAATTAGTCAACTAGCCGATTATAAACTCACTACCCTTGCCAGCTCTGACTTACAATGGACCGGTGTTGCAGTCTCAGAAACAGGACGTGTTTTTCTAAATTACCCCAGATGGACTGAGATCCCCTATTCTGTAATAGAGTTAGTGAATGGAGAACAAGTACCCTATCCAAACCTGGAATGGAATAGCTGGGATGGTGCTCATCCAGCGGATCATTTTGTCTGTGTTCAAAGTGTGTACATTGATGAAAATAATCATCTTTGGATTGTAGACGCTGGAACTGCAGGTACTGCAGCAGTCATCACTGATGCCCCCAAACTTATACAGGTTGATCTAGTCAGTAACCAGGTACTGGAAGTTTATCCTCTAGGAGAGGATGTGGTCTTTGGTCAAAGTTATCTCAATGATGTTAGAATCGACCTTGAAAACAATTATGCCTACCTAACCGAATCCGGATTGGGATCATTGATTGCGATTGACCTGGGGACAGGCGATTCAAAAAGGTGGTTGAGTACACATTCATCCGTCAAGATTGAATTCTCCGATTTAACAATCAATAATCAATCACTTCGAATAATCGTCCATGCCGATGGAATTGGGTTGACATCCAATAATGAGTATCTCTATTACAAAGCCCTATGTGCGAGCTCATTGTATCGAATTAGGACAGATGTTCTTCGAAATTTCGAACTCGATGATGCTGATATTACAGAGAATGTGGAATTTGTCATCAATACATTTCCAAGTGATGGGATGATTTTTGACAAATCTGGAAACCTGATTATGACTTCACTTGAGGACAATTCAATATACAGGCTAACCAAACGAAAAAGAATAAAAAAGATCATGTCAAGCCAAAGTTTAACCTGGCCAGATTCATTTGCGATTGACAGCCAGGGTAGGATCTATGTAACAACCTCCCGGATTGGATTTCCAATCGGTTCACAACATCTTTATCGCTTAGATTATACGGTTACTGACCAATAAGATTGGAAAAGGATTCCGGTCTTGTATCTTCGTGAGTCATTAGTAAGCCAAATACAATAGATAAAATCAATATTGCTCGCCAGAGCTGAACACAATCGGTCTGTAATTGTTTTGAATGACAGACAATTGTGAAATCCGTTTCAATGTATTTGCTAAAGAGTACATGTAAAAGGCTAAGAGATAGATTTCATTTTTCTTTTTTTCAGACCTAAATTCTAGTGTTATGAGTCGAATATTTTCCCCGGTTCAACAACTTGTCTCACCACACGAACAGGGTGCAGACTTTATCGAGTTATTTTTTGATTTGGTTTTTGTTTATGCCCTAACCCGATTAACAGGAATAACTGCCCATCATTTAGATTTGGAGCACATCCTTCAATCGGTGTTGATTTTTTGGTTGATTTGGTGGGCCTGGACACAATTTACCGTAGCCCTGAATGCGGCCAATACCCGTCTTGCTGAAGTCAGACTGGTCGTGTTGGCAGCCACCGGTGTGGCTTTTATTATGGCTACTTCAATAAGTGAAGCCTTTGGAGCAGGTGTACTGGCATTTGCCATTCCCTATATTGTTATTCGAGTATTGGGTATCGGATTGTATCTCCGTGTGACAACTAGCCTAAAAGGACGAAAAACGGCAATTAGAGTCTTTATTTTGATGTCAACCACTGGTTTGACAGCAGTTTTAGTGGGGGCCTTTGTTGATCCTTCTCAACGCATCTGGTGGTGGTTGGCAGCTATTTTGTTGGATATGCTGGCTGGATTTGTGGCGGGTCGGCTTGAAGGATGGGAAGTACATCCCAAACACTTTGCTGAAAGACACGGATTGATCGTCATAATCGCTTTGGGAGAAACCTTAATCGTTGCAGCTAGTGCGGTTAGCAACTGGAAACTGGCTCAAGAAGTGCTACTGGCAGGTGGACTCACTGTACTGATAACCTGTCTCCTCTGGTGGAGCTACTTTGCCTGGATCAATGAACATTTGGAAGAGTATTTCTCGCTGAAGACCGGGAGCAAACAAAATACCATGGCCCGGGATGTGTACTCTTTTATGCATTTCCCAATTGTTGCTGGAATAATTGGTTTTGCAGTCGGGTTTGAACTTATTCTGGCCCATCCACAAGATCTGTTAACTGCTCCTGTAGCCGCCGCTATAGGTGGGGGTTTTGTGCTATTTGTTGGCTTTACCGGAGCCGCTATTTACAGAGCCAGTAAAATAGTCTTAGTTCCGAGGGCTATGGTTCTTGTGTTGACCTGTGTTGGCGTTTTTATGTCAGTCGGTCATCCACCCCAACTCATCCTGTACATTTTAACTGGTAGCCTGATCTTATTAATCATTATTGAATGGAATAAGTGCAGGCATCTGTAAATGAGCATAATGAACACAGAAATGTGTGCTGCTGAACCATGTAATTATTTAATAAGACTATACCTAAAATGCATAGCCTATGCCGATAAGAGGTAAAACGCCTGTTTTGCGATTTATAGCCAGCGAGGCTTTGGCCAGGAAACCTTTGAATGATTGGAAACGGTATCCCAGGCGCAGAATTCCCATATTCCAGTCTTTATCGTTGGGGTTCAAATGATAACCCAGCCCTAGCTCAGCAAAATGCTTAGGGCCACCGGCAAGAATACCCAATTCTCCAACGAGGTTCACAGGTTCCCAGATTAGCAAACCACCGGTGAGGGTAAAACCAAGCTTTTCGTTTAATGGTACGATTCTTTCATAGCAAAACAAGAGAACGTCTATGTTGTAAACTGCATTTTTCCTGATCGTTAAAAGTGAAGGATCATCAATCTTCATTGGCTCCTGAGGCAGTAATTCAGGATGGTTATCCCTATCTAGGGTACCGAAAGAGGGTTAAATCTGAGCTTGTCCAAGAAATGGGAAACCC
>CAYUGX010000065.1:12956-17522 GCA_964444375.1 uncultured Porphyromonadaceae bacterium
TAATACTGTTTTCATGGCTTATTAGGTTAGGATTTTGATATTAAGATACGAAATAATTGTGACTCACTCCTGTATTGTCCAATGTTAACAGTTGTATACCAAACACTTTGAATATGAGAAGAGATTAATGCTATCCATAATGAATCGAATGACTATTTGATAAAAGGTATTTGCCTTCTATCAAAAAATTCACAGGTGGGCGAATTGGTGTACCTTGTATTATTGTAACTTTAAGCGTTGTTACTTGAAACAACCTGACTGCTAGGTGTGAATTAGTTATGGATAAAGACAACATATACCGGCGTCTCTTTGAGAGTGCAAATGCACCCATACTGATTATAGCAGCTGATTTTACGATCGTCGATTGCAATGGTGAAGGTTGCCGCCTATTGGATCGCAGTCTTGAAGATATCTTGGGAAAGACACCTGATGACCCATCCATCACACCTAAATTTCAAGCCAATGGGGACGAATCTTCTAAAATTGGACGTAAATATTTTAAATCAGCAATGTCGGGCAATGATATTAGATTTGAATGGACCCATCTAAAAAGAGATGGAACTACTTTCATTGTTGAAGTCTCACTTTTTGGATTTCTAGCCAGCAACGGTAAGAATTTTTTCGCGATGTGGAGAGATTTAACCGAGGTGAAACGCAAAGAGCAGGAACTGAAAGAGAGCGAAGAGCGTTACCGAACGGTTTTTGAACGCGCAGGTGATGCTATTATGATTATTGATCTCCTACCGGATGGTCACGCAATTTCTCATTGCAACACAAGTACTTTTGAATTATTTGGATGCAGCAAAGAAGATATTATCGGAAAGTCGCCCGCCGATTTCTCTCCAGAATTTCAGCCCAATGGTGAGCCGTCACGATCCATGGTCGATCGTCTTATTGTGGAAGCGAATGCGGGAACTAACCAATATTTCGAATGGTTGCATCGCCAATTGGATGGTGATTTATTTTATACAGAAGTTTCACTCTCAATTATTGATATCCATGGCATTAAACGAATTTTAGGCATTGTTCGTGATGTTACTGAACGCAAAGTTGCCCTCGAAGCACTCAAAGATAGTGAAAGCAGGTTCAGAGACCTATCTGATCTGACATTTGAAGGTATCCTGATCCACAAAGATGGAGTTGCTATCGATTCCAATAAGGCACTTCTCGATATGTTTGGTGTTAGCCGGTTTGAAGTATTAGGCTTGGACGTAGTCGATTTATTTGTGGTTGATGAATATCAAGAACTGGTACGTACTTTTATGAAAAAAGGAGAAGCCGGGCCTTATGAAGCTCTGGTCAGGCGGGCCGACGGTACTGTGTTTCCTGTCGATATCTCAGCAAGAAATGTAGAATATCGAGAGAATAAGCTCAGAGTTACCTCTATTCGGGATATTACTCAAAGAAAGGAAGAGGAGAAAGAATTGATCAAGGCAAAAGAGAAAGCTGAAGAGAGTGATCGACTTAAATCTGCTTTTCTGGCTAATATGAGTCATCAAATTCGCACACCAATGAATGGCATTCTGGGCTTTTCTGAGTTATTGAAGGAGCCTGATCTGACAGAGGAAGAAAAAAACAGCTATTTAGAGCTTATTGAAACAAGTGGAGAGCGGATGCTATCCATCATCTCTGATTTAATGAGTATTTCAAAAATAGAATCGGGTTTGGTTGAAGTTAACAGTACAGAAATCAATCCGAAAACACTACTTGAAAGTCTTTATCAGTTTCACCATCCCATGACAAAGCAGAAAGGCCTGGATTTTAATTTCCATATTCGTTCACATACGCTTAATGCAACAATCAGAACCGACACTGAAAAGCTAAGAACCATTCTAAACAATTTGATCCACAATTCAATAAAATTCACCGAGACAGGTAGCATTGATCTCAGCTGTCAGGAAAAAGTTGATGGGTGGGAGTTCTTTGTCAGTGATACGGGCAGGGGGATTCCTGAAGAGCAAAAAATAAAAGTTTTCGAGCGCTTTGTTCAAGTGGATACGGGTCAGAACCAAATGTATGAGGGAGCCGGATTGGGTTTGTCAATTGCTAAGGCCTATGTCGAGTTATTGGGTGGCAGAATCTGGTTTGATTCGGTTGTTGGGCAAGGCTCAACATTTCGTTTCATTATCCCATTTGCGAATTAAGAATGGTCTTTGCGCAAATTTTATGTATCAAGAAGCCAGCTAACGGCTTCATCTTTACTGTTGAAGGTTTTGACCCAAAATCCCCGATTCTCAGCCACATTCTCTGCAAATCCAGTATTATCCAAAAAATGTGGTGTCAAAGCGTAGGAGAACTTAATTGCTTTGAGGGTACCTTTCATTAGTCGTGACGAGTATTGATCTGACAAAAATTTTGCGTGTTGATATTGATTTAACAAGGTGTTTCTCCCCTGTAAATCAAGACAGTTGACAAATACCCTAGGTGAATGATTAATCTCAAGATAATCGAGCATCTCTATTCCCAACCTGTTTGCTCCCTCCAGGGAATGATGTCCAGTCACTATCGCCTCCAGGTATCCCATTCGCTGTTTAAAGCTGATGTTCATATCCTTTAAAGTTAAAAAACTTACTTTACATTGCTTTAAACTACATGAATACTGTTATGCAAATCTGCAAATACATCGCCTCTTTTCTGATCTTTATCACGCTGGCTTTATTCCAAAACTGTACCTCTGGGGAACTGGACAAGACAGCCGGTGATGAAACCATTAAACAACTGGAAGATTGGCTGCAACAGCCTGTAGACCAAAGATCTCCGCTCGAAAGCCATGCGTTTGCTGATGTGGCATTAACGAAAAGCCAGGCTGATCAGGCAAGCGCTCTGCTATTGGCAGATCAACAAACTCGAATGACCGATCAATTTGATCTACAATGGAAAAATCGGGTGATTCAGCTTGGCAGTCATGCGATGCCTTTTTTCTACAAAATATGGGGTGATGAGCCCCCCGATGGCCGGAGTTTGTTCATCTCTTTACACGGTGGGGGTGGTGCACCAGCCAGTGTCAATGATCAGCAATGGGATAATCAAAAGCGTCTGTATGACCAAACCATGAGATCACTTGAAGGGGTATATCTCGCACCAAGAGCACCTACAAATACCTGGAATCTTTGGCATCAGGGTCACATAGATCCTTTGTTCAATATCCTCATCCAGATGGCCATAATAAAAGAAAATGTTAACCCCAATAAGGTGTATTTAATGGGGTACTCGGCAGGAGGTGACGGTGTATTTCAATTGGCCCCCAGGATGGGTGATCGATGGGCTGCTGCAGCCATGATGGCCGGACATCCCAACGAAACCTCTCCACTAGGATTGAAGAATACTCCATTCACCCTGCACATGGGCGCCCGCGATGATGCCTATAACCGAAACAGCAAGGCGTATGAATGGAAGGTACTCCTGGATAGCCTCCAAAATGATGCGCCGGGCTACTATCAACACGATGTACAAATCCATGAGGGCCTGGGGCATTGGATGCAGTTAAAAGATGCTGTTGCCTTACCCTGGATGAAACAATTTACACGCGATCCAATTCCCAAAAGCATTGTATGGAAGCAAGACAATGTACACCATAAGCGATTCTTCTGGCTGGGTATTCCTGAAGACCAAATCAAAACGGGTGGAGTCGTTCGAGCAGAATATCATCCGGTAGGTAATGAAATAATTATCATTGAAAAGTATAGTGCACAGATCAATCTGTTTATGAATGATGACATGCTACACCTCGATGAGCCTGTAACCATCAAATATCAGGGTGAAGTAATCTATCATGACAAAGTAGACCGTACAATTTTGAATCTGAATAATTCCCTATCGGATAAAGGAGATGCGAATCTGGCTTTCTCAGGCATTGTACATATTGATTCTGGAGTCCAATAAACCAATTGCACTGTTGTACAATAGGATGAGATGAAGAATGAATTGGTTAACTTTATAGCTTAAACCGTAGAACTATGAAAAACCTGGGCTTTTTAACCGTACTGGTGGCCATTGCATTTTCGTATAACGTTAATGGGCAAATTTCCACCAACAAAGACAAAGTAATGACCATAGCGGTGCAGGGAACTGTGGCACCAACCCAAGTGGCTTCAAAATATGCCACCACCTGGGATGCGAAGGCGAAACTGGCTATTGGAGTAGGCGGAATCAATTACGACTTGAAACTCGGTGAGAAGATATTCGGTTGGGCAAGTGCCGACCGGGCTACGATGGCAGTGGCAACCACCGGTGAGGGTAGCGCCTGGCGCGACTACCTATCCGTGGGTAACCAGGTAAACATTCTGGGCGGGGCTGCATCAGGTGAAGAAGGTGTGGTCATCGGAAAAATGGACAGCTACGTACTGGTGCATTTTTCTGATGAAACTGTGAATAAGCTAACCATCGGTACGCCACTATTGGTCAAGGCTTCGGGCATTGGACTCACCATTGACGGTTTTGACGACGTTTTCGTTCACGGCTTATCGGCCGAGACCCTTGAAAACATGGATATTAAGATCAAGCATGGAAAACTCGAAGTACCGGTGGTGATGGAAATTCCCCCCGAAATCATTGGTCAGGGAGCCG
>CAYUGX010000066.1:0-11481 GCA_964444375.1 uncultured Porphyromonadaceae bacterium
GTGTAGGTCAACAATCTACAAAGCAGTCCAATCCATTCTCTGAAACTGTAAATACAAAGAAACTTTTGATGGACCAGCATTGTTTTAATGGCATCGTAATTTGAGTGTGATCCCTTATTGATAAAGGCAATCAGGTTATCAATATAGGTCGGAATCAGGTGATGGGGTGGTGCTGTCGCCGGGCAAGCGCTCTCTTCTTTCGCTCCCCGCCGGTATTTTCCAGAATTACGTGTACTCTCTTTCGTGATATCATCTCTGATCAAGTGATGTAGTTTTGTAAATAAGCCACTGTAAAATACCGTTTCCTGGATGTGATTATCAATGAATTCGATCGAATGTGATATTTTATCTATTTCAGTGGTTTTGTGTCCCTTGGTTTCATCCGCTTCCTCTTTTGCTTCCAAATACTTTGACAATCCAGTCTTGTTTCCATCAATTCGAGCTGATGCCAGGGCATCTAAATCCCTGAAAATACGACGAAACTGATCGTAAAGTATTGGCTCAGTGCTTGTTTCTTGACTTTGTCTACGAAGAAATTCCAAATCAATAACATAGTCTGTAATCATGCTATTGAACTGGGGTTCATACATTCTAAAGCCAAGACTTTTTGTTCTTGGGCTCATATAAATAATTGACTGTTAAAGGGTCTACCTCTACTACACCATATAAATTTACTGATTTTTTTCAAGAATCGGATACTTTGATCACCTTAATCTGATGATTGGTAGTCTTCTAGTTAAAAAAAGTTAATTAATTCACCGGTAAATTTGATGCACCAACGAAGTTTGTAAATTGCATTTTTGAAAAACCTGAATCATTAAAATTGGAGGAAATTGTGATTTTGTCATTACAACAAAGAGAACGAAGTCTCAAGCGAATTATTCCTGGACTGTTGCTAGGGATTCTGCTGTTAATGAGTACGAATTTGCAGGCCCAATCATCGGGCTATATGGATTACAAGGGATTGACAGCTAATTTAAAAAATCTGGTTAAATCCCATCCTGAACTGGTTTCAATTGAGAGTATTGGCCAGTCGGCTGAGGGACGCAATTTGTGGGTGCTTACTGTGGCGAAACGTACCGGCGTTGCCTTATCTGAGCGTTCTGCAGTGCTGATTACGGCAAATATTGAAGGTGACCACTTAGTCGGGAGCCAAATCAGTGTCGATATGATCAGTTCTTTAACTGATCAGTATGGTCAGAACGAACAGGTTACTAAAGCATTAGATAGTCAAGTGTTCTATTTTATTCCACGTCTGAATCCGGATGGTGCTGAACAGTTCTTTGCCAGTGTAAAAACGGGTTTCAGAACTAATCTTACTCCTTACGATGCCGACAATGATGGTCGACTCGATGAAGATGGACCTGAAGACCTGGATGGTAATGGTGTGATTACCATGATGCGTGTTAAAGATGACCTGGGTGAATATTGCATCCATCCTGACAATGATATGCTGATGAAAAAGGCTGATGCCAATAAAGGCGAAACAGGAGCATACAAAATATTCTGGGAAGGAATCGACAATGATGCGGATGGGTTCATCAACGAAGACGGTCAGGGCGGAGTCGATATTAACCGCAATTTTCAACATGCCTACCCGTACTATCAGTCGGATGCAGGTATTCATATGGTTTCAGAATTGGAAAGCCGTGCAATATTGGATTGGATCTTGTTGCACAAAAATATAGGAGTCATGCTGAGTTTCGGCATGTCTGACAATCTGATTACTCCACCTAATTCAAAAGGCCAGTTAAGTTCTAATCGTGGGCTTGATTTAATTGACTTTGCCAATTCTTCAAACGCAGAAGCCAGCAAAGTCGGGTTGGTTACGACAGGTGGATTTAGTCGATTTGGCCGCTTCATGTTTGGTGGCTTCAATTTCAGGTCGGGTGGTAGTGCATCTACTGCAGCCAGTGGTCGCTCCCAACGACCAGCACGAAGAGCGGCGACGACAGTAAATACAGGAGATATAACTTATTTTACCAAAGCGAGTGAAGAGTATAAAAAGCTTACGGGTATTAAAACTGCTCCCTATTTGAGAGATCCCAAAGGCGCTTTTTTTCAATATGGGTATTATCAGTTTGGTGTTTTATCTTTCTCAACTCCCGGATGGGGACTGCCAGTCAAAAAGGATACCACGGCCAAAACGGGTGAACGCTCGAGGGGTGGAAATGCCTCAGGATTTACTCGTGGTGGTGGCATGCGGATGCCAACTGGAATGGCAGGAGGTGGCCGAGGAAATTCGAGTTCTGGATTTGATCAAACTTTCCTTAGCTATTTACATGATCATTCTGTTGCAGGTTTTGTAAAATGGAAATCCTACCAGCATCCCGAATTGGGTGAAGTTGAGATCGGTGGTTTTACACCCAATGAGATAAACAATCCTGATCCAAAGGTCATCGTAGATTCAGGTAAAAAGCACAGCGATTTTGCTATTTACCTGGCTGGCTTGCTTCCAAAAGTTAAGATCACACAGACCGATGTGGTGAATCACGGTGATGGTTTGTTCAGGATAACTGCAGTTGTTGAGAACCTGGGCTATTTACCAACCACGATTCAGCATGGGGTGGTTTCTCGGGCAGTCAAACCCACAATGATCCAGTTGCAGGTGAACCCAAAAGCAATCATCTCTGGTAGCAGTAAGACTAATTTTGCCCAGCAAATAAAAGGATCTGGGGGAGAAGTAAAGCATGAATGGCTGATCCAGGCCAATAAGGGTGATGAGATTGAATTAAAGGTGGTTTCACAAAAAGGTGGATCCGATAGCGCAACAATAACCCTTAAATAACTGGTGTCATGGAATATTTAAAGCAAGAGAAAATGAAAACAAGATTAAATATACTGGCCAGTTTCATCACGTTGATTTGTCTACTGGCCATAATCCCTCAACAGGTTCAGGCACAAAAATACGCTTCAGACCCTCAGCATAAAGTTACCATTGATTTCAATCGGTGGCATGATGTTTATGAGATGTATGACGATATGCGCAGACTTGAAAAAGCGTATCCAGAGTTTTTGACCATGGAGTCTGTTGGTAAATCATACAAAGGTCTCGATATCATGGTCATGAAAATAAATAATCCAAAGACCGGACCAGAAATGAGTAAAGCAGCCATGTATATTGATGCCAATATCCATGGAAACGAAATTCAGGGAGGCGAAGTTTGCGTGTATACTATTTGGTATCTGATGGAGAACTATGGCCGCGTTGCTGATGTGACCACTTTGGTCGATGAGCGCGTCTTTTACATTTTCCCGACCGTGAATCCAGATGGAAGGCAACACTTCATGGAAGGCGATGGAGGAGGTTCACGAACCGGACATGTTCCTGTTGATGCAGACAATGATGGGCTCTATGATGAAGATGGTCCGAATGACCTGAATAATAATGGGGTGATTGAGCAAATCAGGAAATATGTTCCTGGAGAAGGGAATTATCGCATCAGTGATCAGGATCCTCGAATAATGGTACCCGTTGGATTTGGAGAAGTTGGTGACTACATCATGTTAGGCTCAGAGGGCAAGGATGATTATGTCGATGGCCGTGTGAATGAAGATGGCCCTGGTAGTTATGATCCTAACCGAAACTGGCCCATCGACTGGCAACCTAATTACATTCAGGGGGGAGCTATGGATTATCCTTTTCAGCTGCCCGAGACACGTGCTATTAGTGATTTTCTGGTCGCACATCCCAATATTGCTGGTGTACAGGCCTATCACAATTCTGGGGGAATGATTCTTCGTGGACCTGGGTCTCAAGACGCTGGCGAATATCCCCGGAGAGATGTCCAGTTCTACGACAAGTTGGGAAAAAACGGTGAGCGCATCATTCCATTTTATCGCTATATCGTTATATGGAGTGGGCTATATACTGTACATGGTGGATTTCTCGATTGGACCAATGATGGTCTGGGAATGATCTCCTTCTCAAATGAGTTGTGGAGCCGGAGACAGTATTATACCAGTCAAGAATTACAGGAACAAACCCAAGATCCCAATTCTCCAATATCAAGGCCAATGGGAGATTATTTCTTTGATGATAAGCTTGAATTTGGGGACCAGTTTATGGAATGGACCAAATATGATCATCCAGAGTATGGAGAAGTTGAGATGGGCGGCCGTTGGAAGAAAACCCGAGGACGTCTTCCACCCCGTTTCATGAATGAGGAGCTTTGTCATCGTAACATGGCCTTCACTTTGTATCAGGCTTCAGAAATGCCAAAGATGGAGATAGGAGACACTCGTGTTGAAAAGATCGGAAAAACTACCTTCCGGGTTTGGATTGACTTTACGAATCAAAAAATTGCTCCAACAATAACAGCTAGAGCTGCTGAGAACAATGTTGTGCGTCCAGACCTAATCACTTTAGATGGTAATGCTGAAATCATTTCAGCCAGTTGGATCAATGATAAAGTGAATTTCGATTACCAAAAGCCAATTACCAGCTTTATCAAGCAAAAGCAATTGGATCGGATTATGATTCGCAACGGACACCCAGGTGAAACTACGAGAACGTTGCAATACCTGGTACGTGGGAAGGGAAAGCTGAACATCACCTATGATAGTGTAAAAGGCGGAGTAGTCTCGACTGAGATTACATTGAGATAAACCAGGCTTTGTTACCATCAATGGGATGTATTCCATTGATGGGATAAGGGAGAGATATGGTTGAATATATAGTTCTGGTCGTTGATCTCTGATCAAAGGCCAGAACTTCTTTTATGACCTCCTGTTTACCCTGCTCAGATACCAAAATGTGTATGTTTTTTGCCCTGTTGATCGAGCTACCTGTCATGGTAATCCGATCTTGGCCCGTTTCTGGATGTTTGACATGAGCACAGCTTGAGGTATCCGTTAGCAAATCAAACCGGTTGGGAAATATGGATGCAGTATGACCATCAGCTCCCATACCTAACATAATGAGATCAAAAACTGGATAGCCATGCTCAAATCCTAATACATCTTGGATTATTTGCTGATATCGCTTGCATTCAGTATTCGTTTCGTTTTCGCCCTTGATGCGATGAATTTGCGTGGCTGGGATGTCTTGTTTTGAAAAGAATAACCGATGTGCTTCTCCATAATTACTATCGGGGTGGTCGGGTGGTACACAACGTTCATCTACCCAAAACCAATGAATCTTTGACCAATCGAATTGATCTTGACGAAGTTCTCCTAAGAGGCTGAAGAAGGGTTTTGGGGTGTTCCCCCCAGAAAGAGCTACCGAAATGACCTTTTGGTTTGTACCCATCTTGATCAGCAAGCTGATAAATTCTTCAGTGTACTGTTCAGCCATTTCGTGAATGCCCTTATACCTTTCAATTCTCATATCCTGTAGTAATTACATAATAAATTACATAATAAATTACATAATTTATTAGAGTTCACAATACGTACCATCCTGGCTTAGATTCTTACATGGGTAGCGCCAGGTTTGCTGATCGCCAGTTTTTAATTGATCCGATTGCTCCGGGCCCCAGGTACCTGCCGGATACCCATAGAGGGGGATATCAGGATGATTGTTCCAGGCTTCATGAATGGGATCAATAAATTTCCAGGCAGTTTCAACGGCGTCTGCTCTTGCGAAGAGTGTTGCATCTCCGTTCAGTGCATCCAATAATAACCGTTCGTAAGCTTCTGGTATGCGGGTATTTTGAAGATCACGGTAATGAAAATCCATATTGACTTGTTGCACTTCAAAACCCGCCCCTGGAATTTTCATGCCATACTTCAATAAAACACCTTCATCGGGTTGAATACGAATAATAAGTTGATTGCCCTGTTGACATACCTGATTGTCAATGAATAATTTGTGAGGTGTTGTTTTGAAGTAAATCACAATTTCAGTGACCCGGGTTGGTAGTGCTTTTCCTGAACGAATATAAAAAGGTACCCCTCCCCAGCGCCAATTGTCAATATAAAATTGCATGGCCACAAAAGTCTCCGTGCGGGAATTCGTATTAACACCAGCCTCATCACGGTACGACTGTATTGAACTTCGATTTACAGTAGATTCAGTGTATTGTCCCCGGATTACCTGCTTTGCAACCTGTTCAGCTTTTATTGACCTGAACGATTGAAATACCTTATGCACTTCGTTACGAATAGCATTTGGATCCATCGATGATGGAGGTTCCATTGCAGTTAGTCCAACCAATTGGAGTAAATGGTTCTGAACCATGTCTCGCAACGCTCCGGCCTGGTCGTAATATCCTCCTCTTCCTTCTATTCCTATGCTTTCTGCTGAACTGATTTCAATATGATCAATGTAATTGCGATTCCACAAGGGTTCAAAAATACCATTAGCAAATCGGGTGACTAAAAGATTTTGTACTGTTTCTTTCCCCAAATAATGGTCAATTCTAAAAATCTGGTCCTCAGTCAAGTACTGATGTAATTCCCGATTCAGAGACTGGGCTGTAAGCAAGTCTGTTCCAAACGGTTTCTCATACACAATACGCCTAAAAGCTCCTTTTGCTTTGAGCAGTTTTTGTTGATGTAGTTTTTGGGTGAGGCTTGAAAAGAGTTGTGGTGGAGTGGCTAAATAGAAGAGGAAGTTCAGGGTATGGTCAAATAACAGACTCAGTTCTTCAAGGCGAGCTGTCAATAATTGATATGCTTCCGAATTCGACTGATTGAGAGCCTGATAGTGAATATGATTTAAAAACTTGCCAATAGCCACATTATCAGTTACCGATAAGTCTGAATGTTTTAGCAGACTTTCCTGAAGTTGTTCTCTGAAGCTAGCATCATCCAGGTTCTTACGACCCGTACCCAAAATGGCAAATGTCTCGGGTAACAAGTGTTGCTGCTTTAGGGCAAACAGGGCTGGAATCAATTTTCGACGAGTAAGATCACCAGTAGCACCGAAAATGATAATTACAAAGGGTTTGGGTGTTTTCATAGGATATCATTCTAGCTGCTTACTCAAATTGAAAATAAAAGTAACACTTCGTCGAGGAAAACAGGTAATATATCGAATTGTTCAGCGTCTAATTCGAATAATGGCTACTTTGTTGATCCCTTGTTGCCCAAAAAGTTAAACCAAATAATGCATAAAAAAATGAAAAAAGTAGTATTCATGGCAATGGCCATAGTGATCACCACAGGTCTATTTGCCCAAGAATCAGTCCCTGAAGAAATAGCTGAAAAGATTAAGATAACTGCTCTCAATTACGGGGATGGATTTTTATCCGGTTCAGGAGAGCGAATGGAGCAGGCCTTGTTTCCTGATTTGCAAAAACTGGCTCCAATGCAGTTGCCCAATGATGGTGGAACCGTATTTATTCAGTCAACTTACTCCGGACTCATTGCTATGTCAGGAGCGAAAGTCGGGGTTATTCCTGAAGAGCAAAGAAAAATAGAAGTTAGTGCGCTTGCCGTATATGAAGACATTGCCTGTGCTAAGCTCACATCATCACAATTCAATGATTATTTACACATGGTAAAAGTGGGTGAGGACTGGAAGATTGTCAATGTTCTTTGGACTTTTGGTTCTGATTCCCGGAATAGATCACAGGTTCCTAAGCTGGATATTGATGAGCAAATTCCTGCAATTGAGACAGTGGCCAAAGACTTATTCGAAGGTGTTTTTACTGGTGATGCTGAGCTTGTTGAAAAGTGTCTGATTCCTCGATTTTCTCAAGCCAGCTATAATGCATTACCCAATGGGGATAAGATGATTGCCCGTGACGGTTTTGATTTGTTTTTAGGCATAACCAAAGGCAAGCTATCTTTAGTACCAAAGGAAAACCGAAACATTAAAGTCGATGTTCTTGACTACATGGATGGATTGGCAACCGTAAAGCTCAGTTCAGCAGCCGGAACAGCTTTTATGCACCTCGTGTATTTAGACGGAGAATGGAAGGTGGTCAATATTCTAAAACGGAATCCGTGAGTGTGAAGTCGATAGTAACATCTGGCTAGGTCAGAGCGGATCCCTGCCTTCGCAGGGATGACAATAGAGCTTGTTTCGACAAATTAGTTAAACACACGAAAATAGCTATTGTGCATATTATTGAAATTACCTTTTTACTTAAGTCTTGCTGAGAACTGATGACTGAAAACTGTTCACTATCTTAGTACCTTAATCTATCGTAATTACCATGAATACGTTTAAATCTACAATACTATTTGTATTGTTGGCATTATTTATTGCCATGCCTCCGGTTGAGGCCCAAAAGAAGAAAAAAGACAAAGGTCAGAAAGAAGAGAAAGCGAAAGATCCCCTGGCTGGGGTGTCGCTTAGTTCGTTTAAATTCAGAGAGATCGGACCAGCTCTGACATCCGGTAGGATATCAGACTTAGCCGTCAATCCGAATAATATTAGTGAATTTTATGTAGCTGCAGCGGCTGGTGGTGTGTGGAAAACCACAAACAGTGGTTTGACTTTTGATCCGGTATTTGAAAACCAGGGATCCTATTCCATTGGTTGTGTTACCCTGGATCCAAATAACGCCAATGTGGTGTGGGTTGGGACCGGTGAAAATAACAATCAGCGGAGTGTTTCTTACGGAGATGGGGTATACAAGTCAGTTGATGGTGGAAAAACCTGGAAGAATGTTGGATTGAAAGAATCAGAGCATATTGGTATGATCATTATTGATCCGCGGTGCTCAAACACCGTCTATGTTGCCGCTTATGGACCTGTCTGGAGTGCCGGGGGTGATCGCGGTGTATACAAATCAAGCGATGGCGGGGAGAATTGGGAGAAGGTTCTGGAAATCAGTGAGCATACTGGTGTGAATGAGGTCCATTTTGATCCTCGGGATCCGGATGTGATTTATGCGACTGCCCATCAGCGACGGAGAAGACAATGGACCTACCTGGGAGGTGGACCAGAATCGGGAATGTACAAATCGGTCGACGCCGGAAAAACCTGGAAAAAGATTAACAAAGGCTTACCTGGTGGTGATAAAGGTCGTATCGGAATGGATATTTCACCAGCAAACCCAGAGATTATTTACGCCTGTGTTGAAGGACCTGGAGGTGGATTCTATGTGAGTATGAATCGTGGCGAGAGCTGGAAAAAACAGAGTACTACTACTACTAGTGGTAATTACTATCAAGAAGTTATTGCCGATCCGGTGGATCCCTGGAAGGTATTCATCATGAATACCTATACACTGGTGTCATATGACGGCGGTTTGAATTTCTCTAACCGAGGAGAGGCCAGCAAGCATATCGATAATCACTGTTTGTGGATTAATCCGAATAATCCAATGCATCATAGAGAAGGTACTGATGGTGGTCTCTATGAAACCTATGACAATGGAAAGACCTGGCGCATGTTCACTAATTTACCGGTGACCCAGTTCTATAAAGTTAGTGTCGACAATGATTATCCGTTTTATAATGTGATGGGCGGTACTCAGGACAATTATTCAATGGTTGGTCCTTCTCAAACACTTAGTGCACACGGTATTTCGAGTTTCGATTGGCTGGTTACCGTCACAGGTGATGGATTTGAGTCAGTTGCCGATCCTGAAGATCCAAATATCCTTTATGCCCAGTCTCAACATGGGAATTTGGTTCGTTTTGATAAGAAAAGCGGTGAATCAAGAATGATTCAACCGGCCGAATTAATGAATGAGCAAGCCTACAACTGGAATTGGGATTCACCAGTTCTGGTTAGCCCACATGATAACAAGACGCTGTATTTTGCTGCCAACAAGGTATTCAAATCGACAGATCGTGGCGATTCATGGACTGTGATCAGCGATGACCTCGATCAGAATATTGATCGTAATCTTTTACCAGTCATGGGGAAAGTGTGGCCCATGGATGCTGTTGCCAAAAATGGATCGACTTCACGGTATGGTGCAATTGTAGCACTTGACGAATCGAGACTTCAGGCTGGTTTACTGTATGCAGGTACTGATGATGGCCAGATTAGTATTAGCGAAAACGATGGAGCAAATTGGTTTCAGATCAATACATTTGATGGTGTGCCAGCCACTACCTATGTCTATGACCTAGTAGCTGACAAGCACGACGTGAATGTGGTTTATGCAGCATTTAATAATCACAAAGCGGGTGATTTCACACCCTATGTGTATAAGAGCGCTGATAAGGGAAGAACGTGGACTAACATTAGTGGAGACCTTCCCGAGGGCGCTATATATGCCTTGGAGCAGGACCACGTGAATCCGAAAATTTTGTTTGCAGGAACCGAATACGGAGTATATGTCACCTTAGACGGTGGTTCCAAATGGCGGAGAATCAAAGCCGGACTACCCACTATCAACGTGCGCGATATGATGATCCAGGAGAGAGAAAACGATTTGGTTTTGGCCACTTTTGGCAGAGGCTTTTTCATCCTCGATAATTATGCTGCACTTCGTGAAATTAATCCGGAGTTGCCTGAAAAAGACGGACATATCTTTGCCATCAAAGATGCATTGATGTTCAATCGCTGGAGACCCCTTGGGGGATTGGGAAGTCCGACAAAAGGATTCCAGGGAGAGGATTATTATTCTGCACCCAATCCCGAATATGGTGTGGTGATTAAATACTGGATTAAAGAAGGGATTACAACACTGAAATCCAAGCGGATTAAAGAGGAAAAGAAGAAGTTTAAAGAAGGTGAAGCCTTTGCTTACCCAAGTCTTGAACAATGGAAGGCTGAACAAGAGGAGTTGCCATCATACTTGATTTTTACCATTACCGATGAGCAGGGTGAGTTCATTCGTGAGTTGCGCAAGCCATTGAGTAAAGGCATGGGCAAGATAAACTGGGATATGCAGTATCCAAGTACTTTCTCGGTATCTGAAAGAGATGCATCTCCGACCAGTGGTCTTCCCTCATCAGGAATTGAGGTGCTGCCCGGAAAATATTTTGTAAGCCTGGCACAAAATGTCAAAGGAGAAGTGAGTGAGTTAGTGGGTCCGACTGCATTCACTATCAAGCCATTGAATAACCAAAGCTTACCGACATCTGATCGTGCTGAGCTGATCACTTTTAAGAAGAAAGCCATTGAGTTGAATGGTACCATTG
Source organism: uncultured Porphyromonadaceae bacterium (assembly GCA_964444375.1). Lineage (GTDB taxonomy): Bacteria > Bacteroidota > Bacteroidia > Bacteroidales > UBA12481 > JABHCC01. Next base: position 10,996 of record CAYUGX010000066.1, read on the forward strand.
GCTCAGTCAGCAGTGTTATAGGAGAAATGCAAGCCAAGATTGCACCGTGGAAAGCAGCAACAAAAGCCTTTAGAGGACAGCAAGCAGCAGATTTACTTGCAGAAGTAAATGTTCTCGAAAAAGAGCTTAAAGAAATTCAGGTGATGATGAACGGTGATCGCGACAAATCTCGTTTGGATATTGATGCTGACGTTGCCTTACGTGGAAGAGCAGGTACTGCGCTTTATGGCCTGTTTGGGAACTTCTCAGCAATACCCGGAAGTGCAGAACAACAGTATGAAATTGCCATGAAATTGCTAAGGCCCATTTACGAAAAGGTTAAGGGGCTACTTCCAGAGTTTGAAGCCATGGATAAAAAGCTTGGTGAAATTGGAGCGCCGTTGACACCGGGGCGACTCGTGGAGCTGAAGTAAATTGGTGGATTGGTGGGGGTGTTTGTTTGTGGGGGCCACAGAGAACATCGAAGATTGTAAATTGTGGACGCCA
>CAYUGX010000066.1:11491-17441 GCA_964444375.1 uncultured Porphyromonadaceae bacterium
CACCCAATCTACAGATCCACTATTCTACTTCTTCCCAGCAATATGCGTCGGATGCCCGTAGAAAACTTCGGCGGCTTCCATGATGGTTTCTGAAACAGTTGGGTGGGGGTGAATGGTCATGGCTATGTCACTGGCTCTAGCGGCCATTTCAATACCAAGCGTTGCTTCGGATATGAGATCACCGGCATTTTTTCCAATAATCGCTGCGCCCAATACCCTTTCAGTTTCTTCTTCTATGAACAGTTTAGTTAGCCCAACCGGGTCGCCGTTGGCGATGGCACGTCCAGATGCTGCCCAGGGGAATTTTACTGCTTTGTATTTCAGCCCCTGATCTATGCATTCTTGTTCGGATAGGCCCGTGGTCGCAATTTCTGGTTCGGTATATACAACCGCAGGAATAGCTTTGGCATCAAAAGCAGCCTTCTGACCAGCGATTACCTGAGATGCAATTGCACCTTGGTAACTGGCTTTGTGCGCCAGTAAAGCACCACCTGTTACATCGCCAATGGCAAAAATATGATCTACATTGGTGCGGCTTTCTTCATTAACAGTAATAAAACCCCGCTCATCGGTTTGAACTCCAGCTTTTTCAAGTGCAATGCCATCGGAATTCGGACGCATACCGATGGAAATCAAAATGGCATCAAAGTCTTCTTCGAAAGTGCTTCCATCTGCTTTTTCAAAACTGGTTTTGACTTTTGTTTTCAGTTCTTTACATTCAGTGACTTTGGTTTCGAAATACATGTTTTTAAACATTTTCTTGTTTTCGCGCATATAGATTTTAACCAATTCGGGATCCATGGTAGGCATCACTGAAGGGGTTGCTTCAACCAAGGTAACCTCAGAGCCCAATCCATGATATATAGTTGCAGATTCCATACCGATATATCCCCCTCCGACAACCAGAAGTTTCTTGGGAATCGATTTGAGTTCCAGGGCAATTTCGGCATTCATGATCCGATCGCTATAATCTTCTATGAATGGCAGTTTTATGGGTAAGGCTCCAGTAGCAATGATGGCATGGGTGAAAGAAATATCTTGCTTCTCACCGTCAATAAGATCCACAGCTACTGTGTGCGTGTTATTGAATTGCGCCCATCCACGGATATAATCGATTTTTCGAACCTTGCTTAATTGACCAAGACCTCCTGTCAGCCTCGAGATTACCGATTCTTTCCAAGATTTTATTTTTTCACGGTCGATACTGGGCTCACCAAAGGTCAATCCCCAATCTTCAGCTTTTTTGGCTTCTGCCTTCAATTTGGCCAGGTGCAATAGGGCTTTAGTTGGAATACATCCTCTGAACAAACATACCCCGCCGGGATGTTCTTGTGGGTCGATTAATGCCGTTTTAAAGCCGAGATCAGCCGCCATAAATGCAGCCCGATAACCACCTGGGCCGGCTCCAATCACGATAACATCGAAGGATTTCGTTGTACTCATCTTTTCCTCCTCTCTATAGCCAAAGGCTAAATGGTTGTTCTAATACTCGGCAAATCCAACCCAGGAATCGCGCTCCATCTGCGCCGTCGATCAAACGATGGTCATAACTCAACGACAATGGCATTCGGTTTCGGGCGACAAACTCTCCTCCTTGATATACCTGTTCCATAGCTGCTTTTGAAACACCCAAAATAGCAACCTGGTGAGGGTAAACAATGGGGGTAAATGCTGTTCCCGCAATGCCCCCGAGATTTGAGATGGTAAAATTACCGCCTTGCATCTCATCAGATGTTAGCTTACGGTTACGTGCCTTTTCGGCCAACTCACCCAATTCAACTGATAATTCAGTCAGGCTCTTTTGATCCACATCTCGTACGATTGGAACCAGTAGTCCTTGTTCGGTATCAACTGCCACTCCAATATTGACATAATCTTTGTAGATAACCTGCTTATTCTTCATATCAACGCTGGCATTGAACTTCGGAAACTGCTTCAGAGCCAGTGCTGAGACTTTCAGGAGAATAGCTGTCATGGTAAGTTTACCTCCAGACTGAGCTACCACACCTTTATTGGCCTGTCTGAATTGCTCAACTTCTGTAATATCAGCCTTATCGAACTGCACCACTTGTGGAATAGTCTGCCATGAATTCACTGTACTTTCAGCAGTAATCTGTCGGATGCGACTCATAGGTTCTGTGGTGATCTGTCCCCATTGAGAAAAATCAGGCACCTCCGCATAGACAGCCTGGAGATTAGAACCGGTTCCAACTGCAGGGCCTGCCTGGATGACCGATTTGGCATGTGCTTTTACGTCATCATCAGATACTCGTCCTCCCGGACCACTTCCGACAACACGGTTTATATCAACCCCCAATTCACGTGCAAAACGTCTCACAGAAGGGGCCGCTGGTACCGAAGGTGCGGCGATGGGTAGGGAAGAGGGTGATGTGGGTGTGATTGACCCACCCTGTGTCCCTACCTTGTCAGGGAGGGAGGCAATTTGCTTAGCAACAACTGGTGCTTTATCACCCGGACCTGAATCTCCCGAAATTATTTCTTCAGTCTTGAGTTCTTCGGTCTGATTTGGGTCTTGGGATCCCCCAATTGAATCGGGGGCAGGCTTAGGTCCTAGGTCTTCTTTTCCAGCTTCTGCTTTGGTTTCTATAACTAAAATGGTTTGTCCAACTCGAATCTCATCACCGGCATTTACCGGTATATCAATGATTTTACCCCCATGAGGCGAGGGGATATCGGTGGTTGCTTTATCTGTTTCAACTTCGATGATTGACTGATCTGCTTCAATCACATCGCCAACCGCTACGAGGACACGGGCTAAATATCCGGTCACTACATTGTCGGCAATTTCGGGTAGTTTTACTTCCTGTTTCATTTTTGCCTCCTCTTGTTATACCGCAGCCGGGTTGGTTTTATCAGGTTGAATATTGAGTTTCTTCTTGGCTTTATTCAGAAGCGTTTTCTCAACTTTCCCAGTCTTAAACAATTGATGCAAAGTAGTCCAAACAATATGCCTGGCATCTACTTCAAAATGATCGCGCAACTCATTACGACCTTCGGATAATCCGAACCCATCTGTTCCGAGTGCTGTAAATTCTCCAGGGAAATACTTCGCAACAGAATTGGGTAGTGCCTTAACATAATCCGATGCAGCAATATACATTCCAGGATCACCCCCAGTGAGGAACTGAATGTGCGAATCCATGGTTTTATCAGGGTGCAAATTGTTGTGTCTTTCAACATCACGTGCATCATCATAAAGCGCTTTGTAGCTGGTGACGCTCCAAATGTGAGCTCCAATTCCATAGTCCTTCTCAAGGATATCCGCGGCCACTATAACCTGGTTCAATATTGCCCCACTTCCCAGCAGATTAACACCATGCTGATTATCGTCGTGGTACTTGTACTGATACATGCCTTTTAGAATGTGGTCCTTGGTACAGGGTGGTTTGGCAGGCATGTGGTATTTTTCATTCATCACCGTTACATAGTATAAGACATCTTTGCCATCCAGATACATTTCTTTTATGCCTTCCTCAATGATTATTGACAGCTCATATGCAAAGGCCGGATCATAGGCTTTCACAGAGGGGTAAGCCATAGCCATCAAATGGCTGTTTCCGTCCTGGTGCTGGAGTCCTTCTCCAGCTAGAGTAGTTCTTCCTGAGGTTCCTCCAATCATGAATCCTTTTGCGCGGGCATCAGCGGCGGCCCAGATGAGATCTCCAATTCGTTGGAATCCGAACATGGAGTAGAAGATGTAAAAGGGGATAGTATTTACACCATGAATGGAATGAGAAGTGCCAGCTGCAATGAAAGAGGCCATGGAGCCTGCTTCATTAATGCCTTCTTCTAAAATCGCTCCATTTTTAGCCTCTTTGTAATACATAAGGCTATCGTGATCAACAGGTTTGTATAATTGTCCGACGTGTGAATATATTCCGACCTGCCGAAAAAGGGCGTCCATTCCAAAGGTTCTTGATTCATCAGGTACTATAGGGACAATCAGTTTCCCAACGTTTTTATCTTTGAGCAATTTCGACAGCAATTGCACAGCAACCATTGTTGTGGCAACCTCTTTGTCACCAGAATCTTTTGAGTAGGCTTCAAAGATCTTGTGATCGGGCATATCGAAACGCAATTTCTCAGTACGACGAGCGGGCAAGAAACCATTCAGTTTCTCTCGCTGCTGAAGTATATATTTAGTCTCTTCACTCTCGACTTCAGGCTTGTAAAATGGAGCTTTGGCAATCACATCATCAGAAATGGGAATGCCAAATCTACCCCTGAAGTACTTCATCTCTTCTTCATTGAGCTTTTTCTGTTGGTGGGTAATATTTCGACCTTCACCAGCTTCACCCATTCCGTAGCCTTTGATTGTTGAGGCCAGGATAACTGTTGGGGCACCCTTGTGGTTAAAGGCCGCCCGGTATGCGTTGTACACTTTTACTGGATCGTGACCCCCTCTGCCTAGCTTAGCCAATTGCTCATCTGAGTAATTCTCGACAAGTTTTTTTGATTTGCTGTATTTTCCAAAGAACTCCTCCCGGATTATGTCTCCGCTTGAAATACTGTAAAACTGTCTTTCTCCATCCACCAATTCACCAAAGCGCTTGGCAATGAGACCATCATCGTCTTTTTCAAAAAGAGGATCCCAGTTTGAGCTTTGCAATACCTTGATCACATTCCATCCTGCACCGTGAAAAGCTGATTCTAATTCCTGAACGATTGAGCCGTTTCCGCGTACGGGTCCGTCGAGGCGCTGAAGATTACAATTGATTACGAAAATCAGGTTATCCAACCCTTCTCTCGATGCCAGGGTGAGTGCTCCCATTGATTCGGGTTCATCCATTTCCCCATCTCCCAGGAAAGCCCAGACTTTCTGATCTGATTTTGCAATCAGGCTTTTATCTTCCATATAGCGATTGAACCGGGCCTGGTAGATAGCATTAATTGGCCCCAATCCCATCGAAACAGTGGGGAATTGCCAGTAGTCTGACATGGAGCGTGGATGAGGGTATGACGATAATCCGCCACCTTCAGCCATTTCCCTTCTGAAATTCTCAAGGTGTGTTTCGCTGATGCGGCCTTCTAAAAATGATCGTGCATATATTCCCGGAGCTGCGTGACCCTGTATATAGACAATATCTGGATACTGTCCATCATTTCCGCCTCTGAAGAAATGATTAAACCCAACTTCATACAAGGTGGCACTGGAGGCAAAAGTTGATATGTGCCCACCAATTCCATCCTCCAGCTTATTAGCCCTGACCACCATGGCCATGGCATTCCAGCGGATGATACTTTTTATTTTTCTTTCAATTTCCCGGCTTCCCGGATAGGGTACCTCTTCCCCAGCTGCAATTGTGTTGATATATGGGGTATTTCCTTCATAGGTAAAATCAATGCCCTTCAATTGAGATCGGGTTTGCAGCAGAAGCAAAATCTCTTTTGCCCGCTCAGGTCCCTCCTTTTCAATGATGTAATCCAGCGAATCAATCCATTCCTGGTTTTCGATCTCCTGGATTTTAACTAAATCCTTGTTATCCATATGCGATTATTAAAAACTTTTGTTGTGCATAGAGATAACAAAGAAATAACGAGAAGGTTGACAAGAAAACGACAAGACTATAAGACTTGAATGCAATGCCTTAGCGCTGATCGACCTTTTGGAGGTCTGTCAGGTTGTAACCCCTGTTAATTGCTTTATCTAGAATTGATTGATAAAGTTCTTCATCCAGTTTGGGGGTACGGGATAAAATCCAAAGAAAATTATCAGATTTACTGCCTACCAATGCCCATTGATAGCCTTTACCTAGTTCCATCACAAAATAATCACCATAGAAGATCCAGAAGAATGATACTCTTAGCTGGCCTGGTTTTCCATTTCTGTTGGGCTTGGCTTTTCCGACTGCTTCATCTTTTGGCCCGTCCAAGCCCCCTTTATACCCCTGATTCAGTACTTTGATTTTACCATCCTTCCGGATGCTGT
>CAYUGX010000067.1:0-16910 GCA_964444375.1 uncultured Porphyromonadaceae bacterium
ACTTCGTAAGGCTCGACAACTCAACAGAAAGGACAAGATCGTCGAGGCAATAATAGAATACAGAAAGATCCTTGCAGAGGATCCGAGTTGTTCGGAAGCTAGAGCTGACCTGATCATTCTACTCAATGAAATCTCCGAATTTGTGGAAGCAGAAGAGTTGTTCCTCAGATCTACACGTGAGCAGCGAACCCGAGCCGTTCTCGGGGCGTATGCGTTGTTGCTGAACCACTACCACAGGTTCGAAGAGGGTTTCGATACAGCGAGAAAGGCGATCGCAGTCGATCCGGAGTGCGTCACGGGATATCTGGTCCTTTCCGAGTTCCATTCATTGGAAGGCGATGTAATTCACGAAAGGTCCGTGTTGGAAAAAGGGTTATCACACCTTCCCGGGCATCCACGTCTACTGGCAGCCATGGCTCAGTTAGGAGATGTTGGCCAAGACCTGAATTGGGCCAAGATAGCGCAAAGTATACGTAAAATAATGTTGGAAGCGCCTTTCGACAGGGCCCTGAAACTTGAATACGCCGTTTCTCTTTTCGCGGCTGAACTATATCAGGAGGCTTCTTTCGAATTGGAAGAACTGCTTGCCCGAAATCCGCGACTCCATATGGCCCTCGGAATCAAGGGCTATGTCAGCTTCTTTCTAGGGGACTGGTCCAAGGCAAAGGAGGAGATCGGACGCACCCTTGAGTTGTATCCACGGTCTGTCTGGGGGCTACTGGCTCAAGCAATACTCTTGACGGTTGCTGAGGAACGTCCGGATGAGGGCATCGCAATTCTCGAGCGTGTCAGACGAATCGTCCGCAAAGCTCCTCAGTATCGTCGCCTCGTTGCCCAGGGATTGATGCAAGCCGGTAATACTGCGGCGGCGATGAGAGAAACGAAAGAACTAATACAAATGTACCCGGACAACGTATCACTTAGGCTTGATCTTGCCGATATACTCGATGACGCCGGTCAATACAAGGAGGGTTTAAAGGAAGTCGAGAAGGTGCTTTCGTCGCACCCGAACAGTAAGATGGGCCGAATTCGCAAAGCCTCCATGCTCATTTCGCTCAACGAGCATGGCAAGGCCTCTGACTTGCTTGATGGATTGGAAACAGACCCAGACGCAGCGATTGTCAACGCACAGTTGGCATTCGAGGATTCTGGTTATGAGGAAGCTGAACGGATCCTTCGAGGTGCGATCGACAATGCTCCACACGATTCGAGCACCCGCCTGACGCTCATAATTCTTTACTGTCGTTCCGGGAATCCCAGGCAGGCAGAAGCTCTTTGGAGCGATAGCCCCGGAATGCCACGGCAATGTCGAGCTTGGCTGGCACTGGCTTGGGCGAAAGCAGAGCACAAGGACAAAGCTGTCGAGCATCTCGAGGCCGTCAAGGACTGTGAAAACCTCGAATGGGAATGTGTCTGCGAAGCCGCCAGATTGACTGAAAGGCACGATCTTTGGGATGTATTCGCTCGTAAGGCCGTGAAGAGGTGCCCAGACCAGGCTGAAAGCCATTACTTGATGGGGCTGTACTTTTTCACACATGGTTCCAAAGACAAGGGCGTTGAGTGCTTTACGAGGGCCCATGAGTTAGACGAGTCATATGTTCCCGCACTCCATGGCTGGGCTTTGTATCTGCATGATATCGGAGCTCACGAAGAGGCTTTGGGCCTGATAGAGATTGCCATGGAAACCGAAGAAGCCGAGGACGATGCTCAGCTTCATAGTCTGGCTTCAATACTCCGGTTTGCCTGCGCAAACAAGAAAGATGGTCGCAAGGCCTTGGAGCGCGCTTTGGAATTGGATCCTTGCGAAAACATGTACGACGGCCTTGCGGATAAACTCAGATTCTTCGATGCGGATGAGGCGATTAAAGTCATCCGACGAGGGCTTGATGAATACCCCGACAGCGTTGAACTCGAGTGCACCAAGGCAATGATTCTTGCTTCATCGGGTGCAATCGATAAAGCAATGGAGAGTCTGCGCTCACTAGCTGCCAGTGAACCAGACAACCTGAATGTCATTCTGGAACTGGCACGATTGCTCGAGGAAAGTGGCCGATCGCCGGAAGCCGCAACCTATTTCCGCAGAAGCTTCAAGCTGTATCCTGATAACGAGTATGTTTGTGGGAAATATGGAGCATTCCTGCTTCGGCAGGAGAAACACAAGGAAGCCGACCGCGTGTACCGAGCCGGGTTGATGAACAGCTCCGACTTTGGCGGGTACCTGTGGGCGTGGTTCACGGCCCTAGATGATGCTGGTTCGTTCGACCAGGGTCTTGCCTTAGTGGGTTCGATGGAGCCCCCCCTAGATGAACATCCAGTCACGAAAACAGCATCAGGGCTCTTCAGTTGCCGAAAGGGCGACTATGCAAATGCTCTTCCCCTTCTCCAAGAGTCGGAACTAGGAGAGCCGAAAGTCAGCTTGGCCGAAAGTGAGTGCCTTTGGAAAACAGGTGAGACTGAAGCTGCAGTAGACATTTTATCGGCATTGGTAGACAGGCATCCCCAATGGACGCCGGCAAGAGAAATGTTCGTGAAGGTGCTGTTGAAAGACGGACAGATCGAATGGGCAAGAGAGCAACTAAAGCAGCTCGAGGCAATGGAAACGGAATTAGAGATACTCAATGAGTTGCATGCACTGATATTCCGCGAGGAGCAGTCGGGAGAATAGGTTCTTGTCGTTTCCCATGAGTTCGTGCTGATTGGGTGTCGATGTCCGTACTTTCTGCTCCCAGCTAGGCTACATTCTTCTGGTAGGTCGCGATTGAATCAATCGGACCAGCCGTGAGTTTGGTCTGGAACCTGTCCATTGCGCTCCGGAAACACCTGAAGCAGAGATCGTGCTTGGCGTCCCAGCGCACTCTGCCTCGGTAGCTGAAACGTGCCCATCGGACGCGACAGCACTTGCAAACCTTCCGGTTCTTGCGACGTTCGATCTTCTTCATTCTCGTCTCCTTCTGGCTTCGGAAGACATAGACTGAAAAATGTCTGGAATCTGACAGTCCCTACTGCTGGAAGAAGAGAAGTCCTAGTCCCTTGACCTTTCATGGAAGCGCAGAACTGAAAGGTTCTGGAACTCTGGGCTTGGACTATGATTAGTCACGAGACAAGAATCTGCAGCAATGGTCAAAGAAGGCTTTACGGACATCCAGCGTGTAGTATTTCCGAAGAGAAGCCACATCCTTTCCAATCTTCCTTGCCTCTTGAGCAACAACCCACTGCATGTAATTGGCTTCGAGGAAGATTTTCATCTTTGTGCTCCGGTTGAATTCCTCGGAGGCAGATGCAAACGAAGTGACAGCGTTTTCGTGAATGCAATAACGTGTTTTCCGAGCTTGTGGATGGGTCCAGAATTCGAACGATCGAGGATCATCCTTGGGATACCCGGATTTCGGTCTCGAGACACTCGACAAGAGTGCTGAAGCCGTCTCGAACACCTTGTCCTGATTTCCGCTGGCGGGCCAAGAGAAGTCCTCGGGCACAAGAACATATTGGAACAGATGTGGTCGTCCCTTCGAACGGCCTTCTCCTTCTGGGACTACTGGACTTCGATTATCGATTATCGCTTGTCGGAGTTCTCGAACAATCGTACCGAACTGGAAACCTGTTTTCTTTGTTCCCTGTTGGTTTGTAATCCACTGGCGACCGAACATCCGTGAGGATGCCCAATCCAGATATTGCCGTATGTCGTTTGCCTGCCCTTGGAAAACGAATCCCAACAAACCCACCCGTCCATTCTGAACGGGTATGAAATCAGCACCTGTCAAACGAAAGCCGTTGGCTCTGTCGAGCCAATTCCGGTTCTCCGTGTATTTCTCGATGTCGAGCTTGTGTACCAAAGGAATCGGGGTACCCTCTTCATCATCACGCCATGTCAGAACGTTCTCCGTTGCTTCCTTCATGCGAACGTTGGTCGCGATATCGCAACCCGAAAGGAAACTGTGTTCATCTTCGTAGTTCGTCTCCCTGGTCCACCCTGGTATTTCGGTGAGAAGGGAACCCTCTGGCATTGGAAAGCGATAGACCAACCTAGTTCTGAACGTGGGTATTGAAACCAGCTTCGACCCAATTGGCAGGTCCAGGGCTGCGGCAGTTCGAGTTGAATCAAAGCCAGGGTGAGGACTGCTGTCTCCGCTCCACCGATTGTCCGAACATTCCTTGCAGTGCTTGCAGAAGACTGTTCGAGCTTCTTCCAGGTTACCAACCTGGAAGACATCGAGCTGCTCCATTACTTCTATTGGAATGTCCTGAGAATTCTCTTTTGGAACAATGACTTCCTTGATCCAGGGAGCTTCCCGAATCAGTCCCAATAGCTTCTCGCCAAGATGAGAAGAATGTCCGATCCTGGTTGTGGAGTTCGATGTCTGAGAATCCACAGTGAGCGAACCGGTAACGGCAATTGGTTTCGGATGGGCATTCCTACCCGCACAAAGATGGCGGAACAAAGCAAGGGCGGACGCCAAGCCAGCACTCGCCATTTTTACTCCAGAGTTCGGCCCCAGTTTTCGTCTGTCGTCGTGTAGTGGAGATAGGAAAACGTGAAATTCACGGTCCCTTGTTAGGCGTTCACAGTTTTGGTCGTACCACATTCGGGCCAATCGAACTGCTTCCTGTAGATCCTGATCCCTATCGAGGCCCTGTTCGAGACCAGCCTCAACGCGAACTCGTCGTACTGCCCCGATCACCTGGTTGGTGCCCTGGAGGGTTGACTTCACAGATTCCAGAGCGAACACTCCTGGAGAAGTGTCAACTCTGTGGGATGGTTTGCCAGTTTTTTCCAAGAGCTGTAATGCTTCGTTGCATTCGGGGGGTAGGGTAAGTTGAAATCCTTTGTCCCTGACATATCGCCGCAGAGTCTGTATTCCATTTGGATTTTTCGATAGTAAATGCCTTGCCACCAATACGTGATTTCCATGCCGCCACTCTTCGAGTACCGGATCGACAGGCTTCAACGCTTCGCCTCCCACTGGATTCGGGGCAACTCTACGATGGTGTCATCGATTATCAGAACAATCTTCAATTCGTGTTCCTTCGCGAGCTGTTCGAGCGAAACTCTCAGGAATCTCTCACGTGAGGAGAGTTGGAAATCTAGAGAATCTCCCATACTGTTTCTTACCGATTGGACTTCGAAACTGTACTCTTCTGCTACCTGGACCTCGAGAGTATCGGAATCAATCACGACACTAATCACGTCGTCAGAGTACAGTGGAGGGCTGAACACGGGTCCCTCTTCTGCCACTGAGTAGCCCACAGCTGGGGCTGGAACTGAATCTGGTTCAGATAGTGTTGTAACTATCCACTCACGAATTCCATCGAACCTTTCCAACAGGCGCTCCAAAACAGCGGTCTTTCGGAAACGTTCCACCGCGTTGTCGATAATCCGCGAGCGTTCCTGTGCGGACATGTGCTTTCTGGCTAATTCCAACTGGACATCAGAAGGAGCAAACCGAGTTCCAGATCGCCAGAATGCATACAACGACAGACAATCCCGATCGGGAGGAAAGGCAGCTAGGAAACGTGAAGAAAACTCCCAGAGATCCCCAAGTGAGGGGGCCACTTTCTCGAATTGCGTGTTCACTTTTTCTGACATCTCTTCAATTGTAGTTCGTGCATACACGTCTATTCGGATTCCAACCGAGGCAATGCACATTGCCTCGTCGAGCTGTGCCACCAGCTCTTCGCCATCTACCGCTTCACGGGATGATTCGGATAGAGATGCAAACTGTTCCAGTTTCACTAGCAATCCTTCTACATGCTCTTGAAGGCGGCTCAAATCGGGTGCGTATTTTGCGTTTATCTTCAACCAATTGTCGTAATCTCTAAGCAATGCCAATTGAGTTTCATCGACTGTTTCTGCTCCTTGTGTGATTCTACGCAGGTACTCGCCATGCAATATCAAGGATACAAAGTACTCTTCGTTGCCACATTCAGTGGTGACAGCATCCCCAACAACTTCCGACAGTTCCTCAATCTCCGGACTCATTGAATTTCCTGCCGCTTGTCGTTTCTTGTCCTCGTACCAAACCATGAGTTTCCTCATTCGTACTTTGCGAACGGCTTCCCTCACAATGTCGGAGTTTCGGGGCTTTCCAATTCCCTTCCATGGAATAGGACGGAAGGCCGTGACCAAATATGACAAGCCATTCTGATGAAACACGGTTAGAACACCGAGATAGGTCACGATGTATATATGGAGGATCTGTTTCCTTGGATTCCAGGCAGCAGGCTCACTGAGCAATTCGACGCGTTGGAAGGGACTGCTGTTGAGGGTCATAACCACCTGCGATTCATAGGCTTTTGCCGCCCCATTCAATATGGCAAGGACAGTACCGTCGGATGCGAGAGCGCCATATCCCTCTTCCATGGATCGCCCAGCCAACTCTATTTGCTGCACGAAGTCCGGTGGAGAAGGCGAACCCCCTGTCTCCTGCCACCGTTCCGCTGGATCGAGGAAGTGCTTGAGTGCGTGTTCCCGAGCCTTCCTCTTGGTTTGAAATCCATACAACGTATGTTGTCCCAAAGAACCGACGTCACCGGTCCACAACCGAGATTGGTCATTCACGACGAGACCTCCCCTTCAGCTGCGCGTACCAGCCGGGTTCGGAGGCGAAGTAGTTGGTATGTGAGTGCATTGATCCTTCTTCTTTTCTCCTCGATTGTTGTTGTAGGAATTATTTCGCCAAGAATCGCAGCTGTTTCCTCGTGGTCCGCTCCTGCGGGCCACATCCGCGCTACTTCCTCTTCGAGTCCTTGTATTCGCCTGGCGATGCTGCGCCTTCGTTGATACAACCAATCCAGAAGGCCAGATCTCTCGCTTGCTTGCCGTGACTCCAGATATGCCGTTGACTGGAGCATCTTTGCTCGATTCGCCGGAGTGACCTCGATGGGCGGGGCCGGTTCCGGTCCGTCCAATGCTCGAATGGCCTTCATTGTCCTGCCGATGCGTGTTTCGTTCGTCAGATGCAGTGTGCGAGCCCTATCCAGGAGTCGTTCGGATTTTGCTCGACCTTCCAGTTGTTTTGAACGACGGTCTTCGAGTTCTCTCTGAATTCGCTTAGCGGAAACCCCCCTTCTATCAGAAAGAAATGTCAGTTCTTCCGGGGATAGCGTCTGGGCTTCGCAGCAGCTGACCTTGAAGCGAACTCGGCTCTCTGTGTCCAGTTGTTCTATCAAGCCTTGCAAGTGGCAGGTCCGGGAAATCTGCTCGTGCCATTCGTTATCATCTTGTTCTTCTGTTTCTAACCCGGTTTTCCAACCATCATCGTAGGGTGATTCGGGGAGTCGAGGGTGTTTTCTGAGCCAGTCGACTGAATAGTTCTCCACCGATCTTCTTAGGGTTGCGGAAGGTGAGTTTCTAGCCTTGAGGTAACTCAGGAATTTTGCGTCGCTGAGCTTCTCCTCTATGAAGTCTTCGACAATGGAGAGGGCGCCAGTGTCCAACCATGAAATTTTCTTCGCAACGGTCATTTCGATCATGCCGAAGACCGTCTCGAGTAAGGCTCTAAAGCCTATGGCCCTGTCCTTTCCTCCATCCTCGTGGATTAGATCGAGAGCCGCCAGTATGCGTGAATCGGCAGATGCTCTCGAATTACTCGATTCAGACATCCCGCCCCATGAGTTTGCAATTCACCAAACGAAATCCGTGTCTGTCCGACTGCAAGAAGATATCACGCCGATTGTCGGATTCCCATGGTGAGCGGCGGAGCATTTCGCCCGTTGGATTGCCCCTGAGCTCCCATACGAAAAACTATAAGAGCGAACAGACCTTGGTTCAATCTCAGGGCAATCCACTTCACGTGCATACGTCACTTTCGCGATAGGTGCGAATCATCCTGATCGACACTTTGCGGGTGTTGTCAGAATCAGTACTTACCCACCGTCTCTAGAACTGAGACCTTGCTGGAGCTTTGTCGTGTTTGCACGCCGAGCAATCTGGAATCGCTCACCTAGCTACCTCCGAGTGGTCGTTACGGGAAAGTGTCCCTTGACCTGTCCGTATTGCCATGCAGAAGGGGACGCTACGTCGGTGTCCAATGCCAGGCGCTCTTCCGGTCTACCCCGGGACATCCTGGCAGCGTGCTTCGAAGTAGCCCAACGTGTGGGTATTCGCAAAGTGAAGCTACTAGGAGGTGAGCCGCTTGCCAGGCCCGATCTTCCTCTGGTGATAAGCGATTTGCGGACGCGCATCCCTGACGCGGATATTTCCATTGTAACGAGCGGCGTACTGGATGCGTGTCGATTGGAGGCCGCTTTCGATGCAGGTCTCGACCGGGTGAACCTGAGCATCCATGGTTGGACCATGGATGCCTTTGTTCGCCGAGGCGGCCGCAAGGACCTTCATTCTGTAAGGACCCGAGTACTGAGGTGGATGCTCGATTCGGGTCAACAACCCAAACTGAACTATGTCTATTCGAGTTCCGAAGACAATCCGGACTTGAACCAAATCCTGACATGGGCGGCGAGCCATTCTCTGGTAGTGAACGTCCTGGACGATCTCCGTGACCCTGGGGCGTCAGTCGGAAGACTGAAGGAGGTCTTAAACCGTCTACGCGGTCCATGGTACCGGCAGGAACTCGACCCTGATCCCCGAAGTCTGGATGCAACTCATTTGAGCTGGTTGGATGGCCTCGTTGTTGAAATTAAGCACCATCGTCTAGGAGCAGTGGCTCCTTGGCGTCATTGCGCCTTCTGCGCCAAGAGGGAACGCTGTCGAGAAGGCATATTCGCCCTCCGCATCGTGAGTGGGGGTGATTTGCGCCTTTGCATGGACAGATCCGACCTTCGACTGCCAATAGCGAGTCTAGTTAGAAATGAGCGCATCGGTGAAGCGACTTTGGCATGGAAGCAGTTCATCGAGAGAAACCTCTCGGCTCATCCTGATGCGTCTGTAACGGTATGGGGACATATATGACCTCTCCAATCACTTTGGTGCTCGTGGGCCCGCACGGTGCAGGAAAGACCACGTTGGGGCGGAAACTATCGAAGGTTCTTTCCTGTCCGTTCGACGAAGAAATAGGCAAGTCCCTGCGTGCAGATGCACTCGCCAAAGACGTCGATGCCCATGCGTTTCAACCGCAACCGGATTTTGATCTTCGGGTGTTTCGCCGTGAACTGGCAAGGGATGTTGCGCGCCTTGGCTCAAGCCGTATCGTGGAGACCTGGCATCCAGGGAATCTCGCGTTCGCCGAGCACCGCAGTCCAGGAGTTGTTTCGACCTGGGCTCCAATCTTGGAAGCAGCTGTCAACAGGGCTGGAAAGGTCTTGGTCCAGCCGCTGTCAATCAAATTGGATACAGCCTATCTGCGCAGGAGCGAACCGGGTCCTTCGGACGCCATCGATCAGCTACGACGAGTGGCCGACCTAGCTATCGAGATCGCAACTCGATGGCATATGTCTTTCCTCCCATCCGTGAGTACGGATCATTCTTCTATTGATGAATCCCTCGTCACGATAAGGCGTCAACTCGTCTCGGTTTCAAGATTGAATTTCGGATTTTCTGTTCCTCTTGTCAGAAATTCCGAACCCCCTCGTCATGAATTGTAGAAGGCTCATGGAGGGCACGATGCGTGACCATTTCACTGAGGTCATCGGAAACGGAGTTGGGTTGATGTTTCTTGCAGCGCTGGCAGGGTCTCTGGCCTTCCTGCTGCCAAGGTTATTGGCTCCCTACGTTGCAACATGCAGGTTTCGAGGCAAACCGGACCCCAAGGCAGAGGAAGTGATGCGGTACCTGATCGATTTGGACTCGAAGATAGGGAGGAATCATGAGTCGAAACAGTAGACCCAAGGCCAAAGTGAATCGTCGTAAGGGCGAAACCGGTGATCAGTGGCGTCGCCGGAACCGTGAGGCGCACATTGGCGAATGGATCAAGGAGAAGATTGCTAGTGGAAAGTGGATTGCAGAAGAGGAATTCCGCTGTACTCGAGGACGTTCTGGACGAAAGGTGACTGCAACTCCGAAGACCACGCGAATCAAATCGAGAAGGTCCTCCAATCACAGCAAGTCGAAGACCACCAAAAGGCCCGCATCTGTCCATGCGAAGACGAAGAAGGTCTCTTCTGCAACTAATTTGAAGAAGACAGGAGTCGTTCTAGCCACGGAAGCGGGTCTTTCTGCTGGCCTGGAAGTCCTGGGCGAAGTGCTGGAGAAAGGGGCCGGTGTCGACGTAAAGAAGACCGCAAAGAAGGCGGCGGTAACAGGCTTCGAGTCAGCAGCCAGGACAGGCGCAACACGACTCGTCGAAAAGCCTCTGGAGTCTCTGGCAATGAAGACCCTCGGGAAGTCTGTTGCCAATGCTGGGGCCAGAACGGCAACGAATGTGGGAGTCCGACATGCTGCCAAGGCCGCATTTCGGGGAAACGTAGTGAGCCAGATAGCCGTATTTGTCGTGGAACAGGGGATTAACACGGGGAAACTCGCGATGGGCAGTATCGACGGCAGCGAATATGGCCGTCGCACGGCAGAAAACGCGGGCAGCTCGGCTGGAGGTCTTGGGGGAACAGTGGCCGGGGCGGCTATCGGCACCGCAATTTGCCCCGGCATTGGCACAGCCATAGGCGGGATCATGGGAGGAATCTGCGGAAGTCTAGGGGGTTCCTTCGGAGTGCAGTGTTTTACTCGTTGAGGAGTGCGTACCATGTGGCTACCAATCATTGTCGGTTTCGCAGTTGCGGGTGTCATCGCTTCCATCGTGATCGACGAAAGTGAAGTGGCGGCAAAAAATGTCCTGGAAAATACTCTAGAGAAAGCGGAGTCGACGGCTATGCGTCTCATCTTCGTTTCCGTCTCCGTTATAAGTGTAGCGGTTCTGGTTATCTGGCTGATCATGAATCGAGGGTAGGAACCGAACCTACAGTACTTCTTACACCCTATCACCAACCCCGTTCGCATCTTTCCGATACTCGTTCCATACAAACCCGCGAAGTAGGATTGGGAGTAGTTCCAGAAACGAGTTGTCGAATCAAAAGGCGTCTGGTATCCCAACGAACTGTGTGGTCGCGCCCGATTGTAGTCCATCCGCCAGCCCTCGATGATCTGCCTGGCATCCTCCAGGCCGACGAACCAGTTTTCATTGAGACATTCGACCCGGAGCCTGCCGTTGAAGCTTTCCACATAGGCGTTCTGCATGGGCTTCCCCAGCTCGATGAACTGCAACTTGATTCCCTGCTCGTACGCCCAGGCGTCCAGGGCCTTTGACCACCCGAATGGTTTTACAGATACTTCTGACAATGCTGACTTTCTACGACACCACCTGTTTGATGGTTACTGATTCGAAATCTGGATTCTGCCTTCGCTCCATTGCTGAGATACCCTTGCCCGACGAATATCAATTGGTCGTGAAAGGAGAATAGATGCCAAGAAACGGAAATGAGTGGCAGTTATCGATGTCCGACTTCACTCCGGTCGTTGCGGAACTAAACCGCCGTATCTTCAACAAGACGTTCGAATCGCATGGTCTTGCGTCTGGTTTGAGTCCGAAAGAGCTCAATTGCCTTGTCGTGAAGGACATGTCTGGAGTCGAAGTCGGATTCGGAGTATTCGTCCGAAGGAAAACGGATGTCGAGTTTGTGTTAGGAGGCGTTCTACCAGAAAGGAGACGCAGAGGCGCAGGCAAGTTCCTTCTGGATCAGGCTATTAGACACTACGCCAATCTCGGTCAGACACGGATGACGACCAACCTGAGTAATTCCCGGACTGTGATGTTGGCTCTCCTGATTAGTAAGGAATTCAAAATAGTCGGGACCGAGTACGACGATGCTCACAGCGACCTGATGATCCGTTTGCATTGCACCCTTCGCAAACGTTGCCAGATGAGAATCGCTCTAACCCAAAAATGCAATTTCAAGTGCTTCTTTTGCCACAACGAAGGACTCGATGTGGTTGGTGGAGGTAAATCGAAGGAAGAAATCCTCGAAATTGTCAGCGGCGCAATCGATCTCGGAAACTCGGATGTTACCTTTACAGGTGGGGAACCCTTGTTGAAACAGGAGATACTCTCGTATCTCCTGGAACGACTAGGTGCCAAGCAGCCGCCTCCTGAAGTCACCGTTGTGACTAATGGATACCTGCTAAACGAGCAAGCTATTGATTTCCTCTCATCCTATACCGGACCGCTGGTCCTCCACGTATCTCTACACGCAATAGACGAAGAAGGTTTTACCAAGGTCACTCGTTTCAGGAAGGTTGGAGCGTTCTCGCGAGTAACTGCAAACGTCAAGAAAGCAACTGAAGCAGGAATACGAGTCAAGATCAACCAGGTCGTCCTACAAGACATCAACCATGAGGATGTCGCCAAGGCCATTACTCTCTCCCGAACCTTGGGGGCGTACGCCATCAAGTTTCTCGAACTGCTAGTTGTGTCGAATAACGCTGATGAATTCCGATGGTTTTACGAGGAACAGGCGATCCGTGCGCAGGTAGAGAAAATTGCCCACGAAGTAAACTCGGACCTTACTCGCGTCGTCTATGAACTGGACGATGACGCGCGTTTTCGTGTGGAAGTCCAGCAATGCTACTGTGCAGTAGGATGTTCGCACTGCCACGAACTGCGCGATCGTGCTTTCGGCAGTGATTTGTCTTATCACCCATGCTTTCTGGACGCTCGAGCGCTACCGGTTCTGTCGGCCGCTGAATTACCGTCTTTGTTTGAGAGAGGTGATCAGATCATTGATGGATACGCCGCCAGGTTCGGTGATGCGAGTCCTGCGCTCAAGAGGAAAGAACGCTTTCTTCCCAGCAAGACGGAGTTGTTCTTCATTGCTGACAACTTGAGAAACTTCTCACTGTTCCTCGAAGACGAAGGATTCCAGCTGAAAAATATGGAACGATTTAGGGAGGAGTATTACCAACCAAGACGCCCGACGCCAGAATGGAAGAGATTCCAACATGTCCTTCGGATTGTTTGGGACATGCACAACCGCACCTGCGTACACCTCCTGTACACGGATCACGAGTACATAAATCTTGGTTCTCTTGGTCTGGAGACTCGAACCCGGTTTCTATTTCCCTCGGGACCTCTTCGGTTCGACTCGATCGAAGACGCGCGTCACTTATTGGACCGGATGGAATTCGAACGTGTCGGACGATTACTGTGGAATCTTAGAATCGTATCGAATGAATCCCTTGAACTGAGTGTTGCCGCAGCCCCAGGTGGTGGTGCGACCGTCAAGGTGGCAGCGGCGAGTCTAGCGGCTGAGCGTTATCGGAAACTGTTCGAGCGATACAAAGGATGTGTCGAGCCCCTCGTCGAACCGCTACCGGCAATGATGCTTCGCGAAATGTCATAGCTAGTGGCGCTGTGAGTGTCTACGGACACTCAGAGATCATTCGCCGGCTGCATCTTCTGCTTCTGAGACTTTCCGTATCATCACGATTACGGCACGAATTGGCCTTCCATCCACATTGATATTGACGACGTTTCCCTTCTTGCGTCCGATGAGTTTCCGACCTAACGGTGCGTTATAGGCTATTCGGCCTACATCTCGACTTCCGTCGTCATAACCACCTATCATGTAGGTGATTTCCTGATCTTGTTCCCCGATGGAAAGTATCACAACGGTTCCCAGAGAAACCTTCCGACCCACAACAGAGTCGATGTCGATGACATGAGTATGTGAAAGCAACGTTTCCATATCTCTTACGCGCCGAGATAGCTGGTGCATTTGGCGCTGGTTTTCCTCGTAGGCGAAATTGTCGTGATAGACGGACGTGTCGCCGGCACCTGCGGCATCCTCATTCGATCGACAGACTTCGAAATATGCCTCCTTGGCTACCTCGATTTTTCTTAGAAGCCTATGGTACCCCCCAGGGGTCGTGTATCGGTTTCCACGAGTTTCAGCGTCTCTCTCGTTCTTGGTTCCGTGGTGTTCGAGCATAGTCTTCTCCTACCCTGCCAACTGTTTGACGAACGGTCTCTGAGGTTTCTGACAATCTTCGAGTGTTTGTTCAACTCGGATAAGGAGGAACCAAATCGTACTGGCATCTACGAGGAATCTATTGCGACAAACGTCAGGAGCTTCTTGGCATATCCTCCGCAACCTGGATGCGTGTTGAATTCACCCATTCGTCCAGGTACCAGGAATTATCGCCGGACCACGAATGGTACCAAAGTCTCGTCCAGGAGGTTCTCCGCCAGATCGTTAATGGTACGCCCTACCCTCCCTGCAGCAGGCGAAGGAGCATCCAGTGCCTAGTCTGTTGGTCGCCTCGTAGCACGTCTCTCTCCTAGGATGTCTTCAGGTTGAAGATACGGTAGAGCAAGATTGTTGGCAAATGGAGAGCGGAGGCGATCCAAGGGTGAGCACAGTGAAGATGTCACAAGCATATGGCTATCCAACAGTTCTAGAAGTCGTGCGTCGGTTCGTCCATAGAATGGTCTTCCGTACTTACTAATGGATAGACAAAGGCTGTTGTTGTCATGCGTTCTGATGTAAAACGGACCTGTATCGCTCACAAAGACGTAGGTGCTGATGTGACACGAGGCAGACTCGAGACTTCGTTGTTGGAAGCCGCAATCCGTGACGAGTTGGTGGAACGCCGGATTCAGGTGGTGGAGCAGTTCAGGCCTCCCGGAACCGACCTTTCGGTAGACCTCTTTATACCGGCCAACATACCGGCTGTCGTCGAGATTATCGGAAACTCACGCCTAGACAAGGCTGAAACAAGTTTGGGCTCCTCGATGGAACAGCGCATGCACATGATTGCCGAGTCTTTTGGCGCTCGTATTCTACTGTTCCTGGTCGGACCGGGTCCTGTCGTAAGGCGGGTTCGAGTATCTCCTGCCTCGGCAATAGATATCGAACTAGTTCTCGTGCCGATAAGCCCTAAGCTGAATTCAAGAAAGGCTGCACAATCAGCTGCGGAGACCATAGCGGATGATCTCCAGAATCGGGAAAAGTCCGCTTTAGAAACCGCTCGGAAGCTTGCGTTCCTTGGCGCGGGGACAAAAACAGGGGCGTTGGCAGCAGGAGCCTTGGCAGCAGGAGCCCTTCCATTCGCAGGGGTAGCCGGTGCAGCTGTAGCGGGCCTTGCCGGTTTCGGCCTCTTCTCCCTCTTCAGAAAATCACTGGAGCCGGGCGAGGAGCCAGAACTACCCAGCGCGGAAGTGGAAGAGCAGGATATGCAACTCATCCATGAAGCGATTGCGAAGATCGAAACCTCGACCGTTGCCATCCTCGGTGTCTTGTCATCAACCGTTGACGATACCCGGCTCATGTCCCTTAAAATTGAACTGGACCATCTCCAGACCGAATTCGGAGCAGGGCACTTCACGGCTTGCGCGTTGCGGGCCGGACGTTGTCTCGAATTTGCGGTTTATTCCTTGGCTGAGGCCTGGAAGGTACCCACCGACGAACCCACCGGAAAGGCCCTCGCGGCTCTCGACAGCACGGTCAAGGAGACCAGTACGTTGCTGCTTCATTACCGCGACGCTAACGAGACGGAGCGCCGGAAAATCAAAAAGAAAATCATCAAACAGACGGGATCCATGGTGGAAAGAGTCTTCACTGCTTTCGAGGAACTGGATGAAGAGCCCCCAAAGTCGAAGACCAGGATGGCAACTCCGCGTAACATCGAGGCGATCCTGCGCGACATGCGTCGAAAATTCGGTCGTTTCCCAAAGGTCAGGGCTTCGTTGGACGCTGTACTTGATGACATAAATGAGGTACTCAAGGTTCGCAACCGGGCAGCTCATGCCAACGTGACCGGAGGACCTTGCGAGGTCTCAAGCGAGGAAGTCCGTAAGATGATGATCCGAGTTCAGAAAGTCATAGCTCGACTGGCTGGAATAGGCAGTACCATCCTATCCAAAGGCAATTGAGCCCTTTCCGGACCGAACCCAACCGCAGTCGTGATGGCCTGGTCAGTTGATTTTCGGATGATCTGTCAGATCCTGGTCGCCACAACGTCCCTATCAATAGGAGCGCCTAACATCGGAATGCTCCAGCACTTGAAACCGGGATCGCAAAACGGAGGTCAACAGGATGGAGATCATTTGCAACACCTGCGACGAGGAGCTGGGCACGACCGGCACCTGTGAGGATTGTCAGCGGTTTCTATTGGACGACAGTGCCAGGAACATGTCAGAGGAAGATGCGGCTGAAACGGTAGAACAACTGGAGGAATTTCTCGCCGACCCCCCATGGTACGCAAGGTTCGCCCCAAGGGTCCTGTGGGCCAGGGCAGGACTGATGGGAAGCGTTGTCAAGGACTACTTTGAAGGGGACTACAAGGAACTGCCCTGGCGGTCGATTGCCGCAATCGCGGCGACGATCGTCTACGTCGTGTCGCCGGTCGACCTGATACCCGATGTGCTGATCCCCATCGGATGGACGGACGACATGGTTGTGGTCGCCCTGCTCTTCGAGGCGCTTGGATTCGACCTGACAGTGTATGCCACGGCGAAGGGATTGGCCCCTGAAAAATACGGCTTGTAGCCTAAATTGGATATGGCTGGTCGAGGTGACGTGATGGTCTCTTGGGACGCAGTCTTTCACAGATTGCGGGATCTGCCTCCGCACAAGGAGATCTGGATTGCGAAATCCGAACTCCCGCATCCGGACCGTTGTGCAGGGTTCAAAAGATGCATGGGGTTTCCCAAAGGCCAGGAAAGCGACTGGCGAATCGTCGTCGATTCCAGGAGCATACATGTCCGCGAGTACAGGGACTCGTTTGGCATACACCGCGACAGGGTTCACCCCGACGGCGCAATCGGCAAGATCAGACACTTCATGATGGATCTCCCCATTGTCGCGGTCCCCTCAATCGTGCTCGCAGCAACTGGCATCTACTTCCTGACAAAGAAAAGGAAATGATGTGTAGCTGGGATCATCTGAATTGCTGTCAGATCCGGGTCGCGGCTCCGTCTCTTCCACAGGGAGGGCGGGAAACCGGATGAGCGGTCGACAGCCCGGGCCTC
>CAYUGX010000068.1:0-16817 GCA_964444375.1 uncultured Porphyromonadaceae bacterium
CTTTACACATCCTTATCAAATACCGAAAGCATACCAGCAGGGAATTAAAGACTTTGAGACCATTGACCTGCCAGTCAGCCCAAGGCTTGATGATAAAACAGAACATGTTACACAACCCGAGCCTATACTTGAAGAGCCTATACTTGAAGAGCCTATACATGAAGAGCCTATACCTGAAGAGCCTATACCTGAAGAGCCTATACTTGAAGAGCCTAAACTTGAAGAAACTAAACCTGATAAGCCTAAAGCTGAAGAGCTTATTGATGCTGAGCTCGAAGTTAGGATGCCAGAAACAGCTACACCAGAGGAGTTACCTCCTGGCCTTATTTTCGAACCCGACCAGGAACCTATACTTACCCGGGAAGAAGAAACCAAGGATATGACGACCGATATCCTGGTCATTGAATACGATGACATGTCCTATCTGTACATGGAGATGGTTGCCCGACCGACTTCAATGAATCTCCTACGAGCCAAAACCTTGCAACAGGGCATGACCTTGCTAAAAACAGGTACCCGGCCAAATGGAATTTTGTTATCATCAGAATTACCTGATGCACATCTTCACGACGCATGCCGTACAATTAAAAGCAGATTTCCAACTATACCGATTATAGCCCTGACACCATTTGCGAGTGAATCCAAACGAGCTCAATGCATCCAGGCTGGTTGTACCTATGTCGTTCCTAAGCCTTTGAAGCAAAAAGAATTGTTAGCAGCCTTAAGCAACCTCGATACAGTCTCAAGATTCTAGCCTGAGTTTCGTACTTTTGGGCATAATTTTACAGTTTTGAATTATCCTGATCGAATAGAGGAAAAGCTTGGCTTTGCGGCCATCCGTGACTTACTATCCAGTTATTGTGAAACAAGCCTGGGAGCTGAAAAATGCAGAACGTTTAGTTTTCTGTCTGATCTTAATCAGATTGATCAGATGCTTCACGAAACCAATGAATACCTCAGTATTCTTGATTTTGACAAAAAGCTTGAGTATCCAGCAACGCGGGATTTGCGTGTTGTGTTGAAACGGGTTGAGGCCCCAGGAACATCACTAAACCCTGAAGAGTGCCTGGCTATACGCGACAACTACATTGCAGTTAAAAAGATTCTTACTTTCTTTCATCAGACTGAAAACGAAGAATACCTTGTACTGAAAAAGCGTCTTGTCGGGGTAAAGCAATTCCCTTTTGTGCAAGAGAAGATGGATTTGGTTTTTAATAAGCACGGACACATAAAAGATAACGCTTCAGCTGAATTGTCACTAATTCGACGATCCCTTGCGCAAAAGGCAGGTAGTCTCAGTAAGCGAATGTCAAAAATTGTTGAGCAAGCCCAGAAAGATGGCTGGATTGATCAGGATGCTACCCAAACTGTTCGGGACGGACGACTTGTGTTGCCAGTCCCGGCAACGCACAAGAGACGAATTCAGGGTTTAATTCATGATGAATCGGCAACGGGAAAGACTGTTTTTCTGGAACCAATTGAGCTCATTGAAGTCAATAACGAGATCAGGGAACTTGAACTGGCTGAAAAACGAGAAATTTCAAAAATACTAATTGCTTTAACCACCGCTATACGGCCGTATTTTGAAGACATATTAGCCTGGCCTGAGCTGGTTGCAAGTTTTGATTTTATTCGTTCCAGGGCGAAATTATCACGTTCCTGGAAGGGAAATATGGTCAACATTGGAGCTGATGCCCCAATGGAATGGAAGCAAGTGCGTCATCCTCTATTATACCTCTCGTTCAAAAAAGAAAAACGACAGGTAGTTGCCCAGAATATCCAGTTGGATGATGAGAACCGGATACTACTCATATCAGGACCCAACGCTGGCGGTAAATCAGTCTGTCTGAAGACAGTAGGCTTGGTTCAGTATTGCATTCAATGTGGTATTTTAGCGCCGATGGCACCTGGGTCTTCTACTAAGGTCTTTGCCCAAATATTCATAGATATTGGTGATGATCAATCATTGGAGAATGATTTAAGTACCTACAGTTCCCACCTATTGAACATGAAGCACTTCCTAAAGTTCGCAAATGCCTCAACCCTGATGTTGATTGATGAATTTGGAACGGGAACTGAACCACAACTCGGAGCCGCTATTGCTCAAGCTATTCTGCGTGGTTTGAATCAGCAAAAAGGATATGGTGTAATCACAACTCACTATTCGAATCTGAAACATTTTGCCGCAAATGAATCAGGAATTGTCAATGGTGCCATGCTGTATGATGCACAAAGACTGGCGCCACTTTTCGAGTTAGAAGTAGGTAAGCCAGGCAGTTCTTTTGCTTTTGAAATAGCCAGAAAGATCGGATTGCCAGAGTTCGTATTGTCCGAAGCTCAGGAAGATGTCGGTGCTGATTATATCAAGTTCGATAAGCATTTGAGAGATATTGCCCGCGACAAGCGTTATTGGGAAAACAAGAGAAAAAACATTCGAAAGAATGAAAAGAAGGTTGAGGATTTACTCAGTGAGATGGAGGAGGGAGTGACAAAATTAAATCAGGACCGTAAAGACATTGTTCTTAAAGCGAAAGCTGAGTCAGCACAAATTCTCAGCCAGGTCAATAAACGAATTGAGAATACCATCCAAGAGATCAGAAAGCATCAGGCTGATAAAGAAAAAACCAAGGCAGCCAGGCAATCACTCACCAGCTTTACCAATGAAGCAGAGCAGCGGATGGATCAACTTAAAAGAGAAGATTATCAGCAAGTTGATAAAATAGAACGTCAGATCACTAAACTGAATCTGGGAGAAAGAAAAGAGAAAGAATCGGCCCCAGTAAGAACCAATCAGGATAAGAGTGTCCAATTTGTTCCCGGGTTAAAAGTTAAACTGAAAGGTCAGGATGCCATTGGGGAAGTGCTAGAGGTAAGCTCAAAATCTGTTTTAGTACGGTTGGGACAAATGATAACCAGCGTTCATCCCGACAATGTAGAGCTCGTGAGTCAGCAGATGTATGATCAGGTAAATAAAGATAAACCAACAACTACTGCTGGCAATGCATATTATGATATGGAACAAAGGCGACTCAGCTTTTCAACCAATTTGGACGTTAGGGGTTTACGGGTCGATGAAGCCCTGGAAAAAGTGCAGGGTCTGATTGACGATGCAGTCATGTTTGGTGAACATGACCTTAGGATCCTGCACGGTAAAGGCGATGGTATCCTCCGACAGGTGGTCAGAGAATACCTGGGCAGCAATGAATTGGTCGGTCAATACAGAGATGAAGATATTCGGTTTGGTGGATCAGGAATTACCGTGATTTCACTTGATTTCTAACACAATGTACATCCGGTAGGAGAAAATGCTAGGGAACAGCTTGACGAATTTGTTCAATTTGTTTAAATAGTCCATTTTTATGCCTGCAAAACAAAGAAACTATGCAAAAACTTAATGATTTCCTTTCTTCCATTGACGGTTTTATCGGAGGTTCTCAATGGTTCGTATTTGCCTTGCTCGGCGTGGGAATATTTTTCAGCATCTATTTAAAGTTTCCTCAGTTCAGGTACATGAAGCATGCTTTGCGTATCGTTCGAGGAAAATTTGATCGAAAGGGAGATAAAGGGGATACTTCACATTTTCAGGCACTGACAACTGCATTATCGGGGACAGTGGGTACAGGTAATATCGCCGGAGTGGCATTTGCTATTCACCTGGGTGGACCTGGTGCTTTGTTTTGGATGTTGATGACAGCCTTAGTCGGTATGTGTACAAAATTTGTTGAAGTAACGCTGTCGCATAAATACCGTGATTTTACTGAAGATGGTGAGGTTTCAGGTGGACCGATGTACTACATGAAGAAGCGTTTAAATATCACCTTGCCCAGCGGTAAACTGCTGCAAACCGGTAAATGGCTTGGGATCTTCTTTGCCGCCGCAACTGTATTTTCCTCTTTTGGAACTGGTAATCTACCCCAAATTAACAGTATAGCAAGTTCGATGAGTGCTACCTTTGGGATACAGCAAATCATTACTGGTGGTGTTCTGGCCGTGTTGTTGGCCATTGTGATTATTGGGGGTATCAAGCGAATCGCTAAAGTCACTGAAAAATTGGTTCCGGGAATGGCTATCATTTATTTTATCGGTGCCTTACTGGTGATCGGTTTTAATTATCAGAATATTGGTCCGGCATTTGCTTCAATCTTTACCGATGTATTTACCGGGACATCAGCTGCCGGTGGATTTCTGGGTGCTGGATTTGCCTTTGCTTTTAACCGCGGGGTGAATCGGGGATTGTTTTCAAATGAAGCAGGACAGGGTTCTGCACCTATTGCTCACGCTGCAGCCCGGGCTCATGAGCCAGTATCTGAGGGTTTAGTTGCCATTTTGGAGCCATTTATTGATACCATAATCATATGTACCCTAACCGGATTAGTGATTCTTTCATCGGGTGTCTGGACAGAAAAAGTGGACAATACTTTCCAAATGGCTGATGTGATTGTATTGACCGATAAGTATGAACAGAATAATCCAGCTGATGTAGCCCAGCTTTCAGACTTCCTTAATCTACGTACTGAAACACCAAGCTTCACAGGTGAACTTCAGATTAAAGACGGCGCATTGCTCAATCAGTTAACCATAATTCACGCGCGCAGTATAGCTGAGAATATCGTATTTTCCAAAGAGGGGGAGAACTATACTGGAAGCCTAAACGTGGATGAAGGAAAAATACAATTGGGCGATACTGATGTAGAGATTTCTGGAAATTCGCTTATTCATAGTGCCCCCTTAACTGCAGAAGCCTTTAAGAAAAGTTGGCTTGGTGATTGGGGGCAATACATTGTGAGTATTGGATTGCTATTGTTTGCTTTCTCTACAGCCATATCGTGGTCATATTATGGTGGACGAGCAATGACCTTCTTGTTTGGTTCCAAGTCGGTCATTTACTACCGAATTCTATATGTGCTGGGATTCTTTATTGCCTCATTCACCGATACTACAATTATCTGGATCTTCTCAGGAATTACAATAGCCTTCATGACAATACCAAACTTGATCGGTATCTTTAGCTTGCATCGTGAAATGAAGCAGACGGTCAAGAAATATTGGAAAGACTTTAAGAATGATCATCCTGATGTTAACATACCCGAAAAAGTCTAACTCAATCCTATACCATGAAAAAATACTTTGAAACCACAAGCTCACTAGTTCTTATGGCACTTTTACTTGGCTGTCAATCACCAACAGGAAAAAAACAGTCTGATTTTGGTTCTCCACCTGTTGCAGAAAAGATTGAGAAAGAAATGGTCATGCACGAACATTCGCGTATTGACAACTATTACTGGTTGAATGAGCGTGAAAATCAGAATGTAATTGATTATTTGAATGCTGAAAATGACTACCTCAAGACCGTAATGGCTTCAACTGAGCCATTTCAGGAAAAACTGTATGAGGAGATTATTGGCCGCATTAAACAAAATGATGAATCCGTTCCCTATCTTCAAAATGGGTATTACTATTATACCAAATACTTGAAGGGTGGTGAATATCCAGTGTATTGCCGTAAAAAGGGATCGTTGGAAGCCCAGGAAGAGGTTATGTTGAATGTCAATGAAATGGCCTCAGGTTTTGATTATTATGCAGTGAGTGGGGCTTCAGTCAGCCCGGATAACAAACTGTTGGCATTTGGAGTGGATACCGTTAGCCGTCGTAAGTATACCCTTTATGTCAAGAATTTGGAATCAGGTGAAATATACAACGATGCCATTCCAGAGACGACAGGGCGAGCAGCCTGGGCCAACGACAATAAGACCTTCTTTTTCACTCGAAAGAACCCAGTTACCTTGCGGTCTGAGACCATTTTTCGACACAAATTGGGAACAGAAGCTCAGGATGATGAAGTAGTCTATCATGAACAGGATGAAACCTTCAGCGTTGGTGTTAGCCGATCGAAATCGGGACGCTATCTTTTCATTGGTTCCTCTAGTACTTTAAGTTCAGAGTATCGGATTTTAGATGCCAACCTGCCGGATGGTGACTTTGCGGTTTTTCAACAACGGGAACGTGGATTAGAGTACAGTATAGATCATCACGGTGAGCATTTTTATATCACAACCAATTGGGATGCTGAAAACTTCAAATTGATGAAGACTGCCACCGATGCTACCTCTAAAGAAAACTGGGAGACGATTATTGAGCACCGAGAAGATGTATTGCTCAGGGGATTAGTGTTGTTTGATAACTATTTGGTAATAACTGAAGTGGAACGTGCATTGCCCCGAATAAGAATTTTCAATCAGACAAGCAATGAAGAACACTACTTGCCATTTGATGAAGAAGTGTATTCAGCAAGTCCGTCTGTTAATCGTGAATTTAAGACCAATCTGCTTCGTTTTTCATATACTTCGCTGACTACACCTGGTTCCACTTTTGATTATAACATGGAAACTGGAGAAAAAACCCTGTTGAAGCAGGATGAAGTGGTGGGCCAGTTTGATCCAGCTGATTATACCACCGAAAGACGATGGGCCAAGGCTGCAGATGGTACTGACATACCCATGTCAATTGTATATAGAAAAGGTACCGAGCTTGATGGTGCGAATCCTGCATTGTTGTACGCCTATGGATCATACGGTAGTAGTATGAGTCCTCGATTCAGCTCAGTTCGATTAAGTTTGCTTGATCGTGGATTTGTGTATGCACTCGCTCATATTCGAGGAGGTCAAGAGATGGGTAGGTACTGGTATGAAGAAGGGAAACTGTTTAATAAGATTAATACCTTTAGCGACTTTAATGATTGTGCAGAGTACCTAATCAAGGAAAAGTACACCACCAGTGAAAAACTATTTGCAAAAGGAGGGAGTGCTGGCGGTCTTTTGATGGGTGCCATCCTTAATATGAGACCTGATCTGTACCGTGGTGTAATCGCAAATGTGCCTTTTGTTGATGTTGTCACTACCATGTTGGATGAAACGATTCCATTGACAACCAGTGAATACGATGAATGGGGTAATCCCAACCAAAAAGAGTATTATGACTATATGCTGTCTTACTCACCCTATGACAATGTTGAGGCGAAAGATTATCCTGCATTGCTAGTCACCACCGGTTTACACGATTCTCAGGTGCAATATTTCGAGCCAGCCAAATGGGTTGCTAAATTACGCGAATTAAAAACTGACGATAATATCCTGTTGCTTAGTACTAATATGGAGGCTGGGCATGGTGGAGCCAGCGGGCGCTTCAAGCGTTTCAAAGAAGATGCATTGGAATATGCATTTGTTTTTGATTTGCTTGGGATTACAGAATAGTTTTGGGTTATCGACGAGGTGAATACCCTTCAAGAACCAGGTAAATTAATCGAAATTCCATCCTGGTGAACTCACTGTTGCTGAAGGGCAAATAATACGTATAGCTTAAATAAAGTGCTTTGTTTAAGTCAAGCATCACTTCGGCGTAATACTCCCAAACAGGAGAAGTTAAAAGATCGATGTTGCTACGTCTTTTTCCGGTAGAGGAATCTCCACTCGTATAGACCGATTGGGTCTTTACACCAATACCGGGCTGAATTCCAGCACCGATCTTAAGACCTTTGGTTGGTTGGAACAGAAAACTGGTAAAAGCTTCGATATAATTGCTTCTTATGTTATGTAATGAATCAACATCATCTGAACCCTTGATAGAGAATTGTGCCCCATATGACAAACTGAATGTTTTATTCAGGTGGCTGAAAAGAGTAACACCGGCCAAGGGAGTCAATGCCGGATTATACTTTTGGTCGTTCAACACAATCCGACAGCGGTTTATCCCGGCATGAACACCTATACTGAGATTCTGGTTATTATAGACTTGACCGTTGAGGCCAGAGAAACCAAATAGTAAAAGACCAATGACATAGACAATCTTTCTCATTCAAATAGCATTTATTACAAAGTTAATGATTCCTTTTGTGCTCCAAAACAACCTTAACTGATCTGATTCGGCATAAAAATTGATGACCCATTTCCTTATGAAGAATACTCTTGTCTCTTTGTGTATATTGCTCTGTATCACATTAGCGTTAACAGGGCAATCGATTCGTGTAGTTGACGCCACCAATTTACAACCGGTTTCGGATGTATTTATTTTTTCCAATCTGAAATCTACTTTAACCCTCGAAAAAGGCAGGGCGGATCTTAGCATCTTCAAATCATCTGACACACTCTATTTTCAACACCCGGCATACAAGACAAAATCACTTACAAAAGCAGCTATTATCGAATCAGGCGGTATGGTCCTAATTGAAGAAGACTTGTTAAAGATGAATGAGGTCTTGGTGTCTGTTAACCGGTGGGAGCAGGAGAGACGGGAAATACCGAACAAAATTGAAGCTGTTAAAGCAAAAGAAGCAGAATTTTATAATCCCCAGACGACTGCCGATCTGGTAGCCTTGTCTGACCAGGTATATGTTCAGAAAAGCCAACTCGGGGGGGGCAGTCCAATGATTCGGGGTTTTGCGGCAAACCGGGTATTGTTAGTCGTTGATGGTGTTAGATTGAATAATGCCATTTACCGATCGGGTAATTTGCAAAATATTATATCGCTTGATACCCATGTAATGGAAAATGCTGAGGTGATTTTTGGTCCTGGATCCATTATTTACGGTTCAGACGCTATGGGTGGTGTAATGGATTTTCATACGCGACACGTGAAATTGTCGACCTCTGATCAATCCTACTTTCGTTTCAATGCGCTAAGTCGCTACAGTTCATCAAATTTTGAGAAAACCGGGCATTTTGATGTCAGTTACGGTAAAAAACGCTGGGGTCTGCTTACCAGTGTCAGTTTTTCTGATTATGGAGACTTGCGCATGGGCAATCAAGGAGGGTTTGAGGATTATGAGCAGCCCTTTTATGTTCGCGTTCTACCCGACAGGGATACGGTTATTGTAAATGATGATCCCAGTTTACAGATCGGATCTGGTTTCAGTCAGGTAAATGTGATGCAAAAGATACGCTTCAGACCCAGTAAGTCTTTTGATGTGAATTATGCTTTTCATTATTCAAGAAGCAGTGATATCCCTCGCTACGATCGATTGATTCAGATCAAAGACGAGCAGCCCAAATATGCAGAATGGTACTATGGACCAACGCAATGGATTATGCATAGCTTATCCGTATCCATGAATGACTCAACACCCCTATTTGATCAGCTAAAAATAACTTTGGCCTATCAGGCTTACTCAGAGAGTCGACACGATAGACAACTTGGTATGGAATCGATACGTGAGCGCTTTGAATATCTTGATATTGCCAGTTTTAATGCAGATGCCAGTAAGCGGCTGATTGGGAAGAATGAGCTCTTCTATGGCCTTGAATGGGCAACTAATCGAGTCTTCTCTGTCGGGGCCAGCCGAAATATTTATTCAGGTGATATTGCTGCAGAATCTTCTAGGTATCCCGACGGGGGGAGCCTGTACATAAATTCTGGATTGTACGCAGGATTGAAGCGATATATCAATCAAAATTTAACCCTGGTAACCGGATTGAGAGGAAACTATGTGAATTTGCAATCGAGGTTTGTAAGCAAGCAATTCTATGATTTTCCTTTCAGTGAAATCAACTTGAGTAATCTGGCTTTTAATGGAAGCGCAGGATTGGCATGGCTACCAATGAGAGATTTGCAAGTGAATGCCAACCTGTCAACTGGTTTTAGAGCACCAAATCTTGACGATGTCGGTAAAGTATTTGACTCAGAACCAGGTCAAGTAATTGTGCCAAATGAAAACCTAAAACCCGAATATGCCGTCAATGGGGATGTGGGATTCATTTACAATATTAGCTCTCGTGCAAAAATTGATGTAACAGGATTTTATTCTTATTTATTCGATGCAATGGTTCGCCGTCCTTTCACTTTTAATGGCCAGGATTCAATTTATTATGATGGTGAGTACAGTCAGGTTGAAGCCCTGGTCAATGCTGACTGGGCGCAGGTTTATGGCGTGTCTACTAGCTTCAATTGGCAGCTCATGAGGCAATTATATCTTAAATCAAGTATCACTCTTACCCGGGGCAAGGATTCGGGTGGGTTTGCATTAAGACATGCGGCTCCAACCTTTGGTGCCACACATCTCATTTACCAAACAAAGAAGCTTAAGGCTGATCTGTATGTCAGGTATAATGGAGCCAAAAGGCATGAGGATATGCCTCCTTCAGAGTTATCCAAGCCATATATGTATACCCTAGATGAGTTTGGAAATTTGTACGCTCCCGGTTGGTATACAGTAAACCTATCGGTAGCCTACCAGTTTAAACCCTTTCTTCAAATTAATGCAGGTATTGAAAACATCCTCGATAGACGATACAGGAGTTATAGTTCAGGCATCGCTGCGCCCGGACGTAATTTCGTAGTGACTATTCGTACCAGTATTTAATTCCGATCGATGAAGTCTTGTAATGATGCATCAGCAGGTACAATTCTTAGTGTAAACCGCTTTCCTAATGGATATTTCCGAACCTGAAACAGGGGTAATAGTAGTCCCGTGGTGAACAAGGTTCCTCCTGTAATTAAATTGCCGACACTTAAAATAGGCGATATTGACCGGATAAGTCCATTAAAAGCAGCCATTGCGATAAATGCAGGTCCGGCAAATTGAAGCACCTTCCCACCACCTGCATAAATACCGGATTCGCGTTTATGATATAGTGTATTAATCTCCCCGATGGGTATGGTTTCTCCCCTAATTACAATGAAATCTTTGCCAATTGCTTCAATCATTCCAATAGTGGGTAATGGATAATGGTTGCGCATTATGCGAATGGAATCTCCACTAAGGAAATGTCGCTTGTTGCGAAAACTCTTTTTAAGAATCAAATGATTATCATATTGAGCAAAACCCGAAAAAGGTAGTAGTGCAACAAGTGTCAATAGTGTGAGGCGAGTGACCTGGCTCATAAATCAAATTATTGTTTTGTGGCTCTAAGCATTTCTCTTTTGCCCGGTGGACCAGGCAATCGTTCTACTTTAAATCCGATATTTTGTAAAAGTCTCCTGACTTTCCCTTTCGCGCAATAGGTTAGAAACAGCCCGCCAGTTGACAGCGAATTGTACGCATTGACTAGTGATGCTTCCTCCCATAACTCGGGTTGTACCTCTGGTCCGAATGCATCAAAATACATCAAATCAAAATTGGATAAGCCACTAAGCTTAAGGAAGTCTTGGTGGCTCTTGAACAAGGTAAAAGTTGGGGTGATTGAAAACCATGAATTACTAATTGAGTCATGGAATTTATTGAATATTTCTTTATTGATATCTAGCTGCTGCGGATAGTTTAATTGTTTGTATTCATCTGATTCTAAAGGAAACTTCTCTATTGCAAAATATTCAACTCGTTGATGACTTTTCTGTGTATATACTAAGCTAAGAAGAGCATTTAGGCCAGTTCCGAAACCCATCTCAATGATTCTGATGTTCTTTTTTTGAATGTGCATTAATCCCTGCTCAATAAATACATGAGAAGACTCCTGGATGGCACCATGGACAGAATGATAGCATTCATCCACACCAGATAGTCGCAAAGAATGCGAACCATCATCGGTTATGAAAATGCTTCTTTCCATTTGGAGCTAATGTACAAATAGTTCAATTGATTTTTTTAATATTGTAGCCAAAATCAGAAGACATGAAAAGAAGCATTGCACTGTGGTTTTTGCTAATATGCATTGGGGGATCAATCATTGGACAGGAAACACTCACTGAGTATCCACCCTTGCTGAAAGGATATCAGGATAATCCTGGTAAAGTCTTTAAGAACCATTATTTCAACTATATCACATTGAAGGATGAGAGTGGAGAAAACGAACGGCAATCAACCGGTTTATTTTGGGAGATTAGTTATGTGTATGATTCTGTGTTCAGACAGAAAGAGAAGTTCCACGAATTCATGGTTAACCACGTTAAAGATTTAGGAGGAGTATTATTTTTTCAAGACACCTCATCCCTTCATTTTGCCATTGTGCGTGAGGGTAGGAAGAATATATGGGGTAGAGCACAGTTTTCTTCAGATAAAAGCTATAGATTGAAAATTATCGAAGAACGACCTTTTGATAACAAACTATCCTTCGATGAATCTTTCGTCCCCCAGTATGACGATCTTGTTGAACCCGTGAACATGCCACCTAGAATAGGAATATTGCCATCTAGTGTAATTAACCGTGCACGATATAGTAAATTCAATCATTTTCGGATTACCTATGTCAGTGAGAGCCGGGAGTCATTTGAGCAGAAATTAATGGGCCCATTTTGGGACTTAAAGCTCAGTGTGATCAATGAAGAGGGTGCAGTAGATAAGCGTGTATCAACTATAGAAATCATGGAAAGTTATTACCGAGCTGTTCGTCAGGCGGGAGGAACCATATTGAAAAGCAGACCAAGAGAAATGATTTTTTATCTGCCCATTCAAGACCAGGATAAAAAACTATGGGTACGCTTGATGACCTCACTGGATGGGGTCTATTACCTGAGAATGATCTTACAGGCAAATGAAGATGAGACGCCTCCAACACCCGCTGCTAAGAAAGTGCTGAAAGACACAACGAAGTAATATTCCAAAACCTGCTTTACGTATTCAAATAGTAGACTTCCTTCATGAAAACCCATGTAATGTAACGCCATGTACATGGGTCCATCCTATTGACTCGTTTCACAATTCCCACAAGCATTAATCGGTTTTCGAGTCATGCAATGGTTCTAAATCTGGACGATATTTCCATAAACTGGAACATTTGCAAAATTTGGCAAGATGGTAAGGTGAAGATATTCAATTAGTTAGGTGTGATTTTTCTTGTTTGGTTCATGTTTTGGTCTGAGTTCCTCAGATAAAAACATTAAAAATTACAGCCATGACACACAGAACAGGAAAAGTTATCGGAAAAAGGAACAAATACGGAGTATTCGGAAGAAAGAAGTACTATGTCAGCGTGCAGTTCGAGCAGAAGTATGATCGCAATGGCAGGGATAAGTATGAGTATGAAGTAAATGCTGAGTTATTCAATAGTATTGTTGTAGGTGCATTTGTTCGCGGAGAATTTGAACAAGTCCCCGAGGGATTGCGTCCACTTTATTTCTATTAATAGATTAACCCCTGCGGCCTGCATTTGACTTCAGGGGTTTTGTCTATTCGTACAGCAAATTGGTTTGCCCAGAAAAAAACAGTATATTTAGTTAAGAATAGAATATACTGATATGGCCAGCCGTAAAGAGTTAAAAAAAGACATCGACTACCTGGTATTTGAACTGATTGCAGATTGCTATGGATCGATAGAAGAAAATCCTGAAAAGGATCTGAGCGGATTCGAACAAGTAATTAATGACGCCATAGAATTAAAGGATCAATTAATCACTCGGATAAATCAATTTGATTGTAAAGAGTCCCCTAATTCAAAAGCTTATTTTAAAGCAATCAAAACCGATTTGATTGCAGGATTGCAGGGAGGATATGAAAAACTCGAATCCATTCTCGGATGATTGTATTTTCATTCATCGGGCCACTGAAAATAACTTAAAACAAGTCTCTCTTACTTTACCCAAGCAATCGTACATCCTGATTACAGGTGTTTCAGGATCTGGAAAGTCATCACTGGTAAAGGAAATCATCAGCAATGAAGGGAAACGCCGTTTCCTTGAGCAACAAAATCCAAGGGTACGAACTATACTGGCTGGTTTGAATCCATCGGCTGTTGATGAGG
Source organism: uncultured Porphyromonadaceae bacterium (assembly GCA_964444375.1). Lineage (GTDB taxonomy): Bacteria > Bacteroidota > Bacteroidia > Bacteroidales > UBA12481 > JABHCC01. Next base: position 13,665 of record CAYUGX010000068.1, read on the forward strand.
TCAACGGATTGAGTCCGGTTATCTCGTTAGACCAGATTTCAGGTAGCACGAATACTAGATCTACTGTAGGAACGCTCAGTGGGCTGTATGATCAACTGCGGCTCCTTTTTGCCAGATATGGAAGAAATAAAGATGGAATCCGCCCCGGTAATCTAAGCCGATCAAATTTCTCTTTCAATACTGATCAAGGAGCCTGTCAGAGGTGTCAGGGGCTTGGAATTGAAGAATATATTGATCCTGATACATTTATAGTCAATGAAGACCTAAGCATTGAAGATGGGGCATTAAGTTTAAAGACACCTACCGGATATATTATTTACTCACAAGTAACTTATGATGTACTTCAGGCGGTTTGTGAAGTAGAAGGATTTTCAATCAAACGACCCTGGAAAGAGTTAAAGCAGGCAGAAAAAGAGATCATTTTTTACGGGAGCAATAAGTCCAAAGTACCCTTCGGAAAGCACACTCTTGAGTCAAGAATGAAATGGACCGGGATTACCGCCAAGCCAAGAGATGAAGGATTTTATCGTGGAATTCTGACGATCATGGAGGAGATTCTCAAGCGCGACCGTAATGTGAATATCCTGAAGTATACACGGTCTAGAATTTGCAGAATCTGCCACGGCTATAGACTTAACAGTGATGCTTTGTCGGTTTTTTGGAATGGTCGTCACATCGGTGAATGGGCAGATTATACACTGAGGGAATTACATCAGCTATTTAGCAACAGCTTGCCCGATTCAGTAAGCGATGGAGAAAAGAAAATAACAGTCTTTATCAGTCAGCAGCTTGTACACTATCAAAAACTGGGACTGGGATACCTGTCACTAAATCGCGACAGTAAGTCGTTGTCAGCCGGCGAGGTAAAACGAATTCGTTTGGCTGCCTTGATGCAACCGGGATTAAGCGGATTGATATATACCTTAGACGAACCCACCGTGGGTTTGCATCCCCGTGATCACCATAGTCTGCTTAAGCTGTTGAAACAGCTTCAAAAAGAGGGAAATACCATTATCAGTGTCGACCATAAGTTTTACAGTATGCGTGAGGCTGATTATTGGGTTGATTTAGGGCCTCAGGCCGGACGTAATGGGGGAGAAGTGCTCTTTGCTGATCGATGTGATCCACAATTGTTCGATGACCCTTCATTAAAAGAGAGCTTAACCTGGCAGTACTATACAAATCAAGTCAAACTCTCAAGGGCTAGTTTGTCACCTAGCAGTGCTGGCAAGATGCAAGTGGTAAGAGCCAGTATCAATAACCTCAAAGGTATTTCACCAACATTTTTACTAAACCGCCTGAATGTGATTTGTGGTGTTTCAGGGGCAGGAAAATCCACCTTGCTTAAAAGTGTTTTGGCCGAATATTTTGAAGGTAATCGCACCCAGGCCGTCGAAACGATTACGTCTGACCGGCAGTTTAAAAAGGTGATCTGGGTAGATCAAAAGCCGATCGGACGTAATTCACGAAGTAATCCGGCGACCTACATAAAATTATTCGATCGCATTAGGGATCTTTTCGCTGGTTTACCAGCAGCTAAGAAGCTGGGATTAAAGAAAAGTCATTTTTCATTTAATGCAAGCGGAGGTCGTTGCGAAAAGTGTCTTGGAGCTGGTTCAATTGAAATCGGATTGAGTTACCTGGGGAAATTGGCAGAGACATGTGACCAGTGCATGGGTCTTCGCTTCAGTAGACAGGTCCTGTCAATTCAATATTCAGGAAAGAATATTGCCCAGGTTTTAGATATGGAGATTGACGAGGCCTTGTATTTCTTTTCTGATCAACCCAGGATACTACCTTATATTGAAACCCTTCAGCTGCTGGGTCTGGGATATATCAAGCTCGGACAAAGTTCTTCAACACTATCAGGTGGTGAGGCTCAGCGTATCAAGCTGGTGAGCGAATTAGTCAAAGCAAAATCCAAACATTGCCTCTACCTTTTTGATGAGCCAAGTAATGGGCTGCATTATCATGATATTTCTATTCTTTTACAAGGTTTTGATCGATTACTTGAGCAAGAGAATACACTGATCCTGGTTGAACACGAGCCTCGCATTGTTGAATTGGCTGATTGGGTGGTTGAGTTGGGGCCTGAAGCGGGGGATTTGGGCGGGGAGATTATTTTTGAAGGCCATCCCTCTGACTATCGTGATTCAAACTCTCCAATGGCCTGCATAGTTAATTCTTTGTCGGCAAAACCATATAGCAACTGGTCATCAGACCAGAAAGCCACAGATAAAATAAACAGTATTAACCTGGTCGGTGTTCGAACGAATAACCTCAAAAACATAAGCCTGCAGATCCCTCATTACAAGCAATCGGTGATAACCGGAAAGTCAGGATCTGGTAAAACGAGTTTGGCATTTGGAACCATTGTGAACAGGTCAAATTATTTGTTCACCCAAACATTTTCGCCTTACGTTAGGAATGTGATGGGAGTTCGGGATACCGGAGATGTAGAATCTGTGCGGGGTTTGCTACCGGCTATTGGAATACCGTATCAGCAGCCAACTAAGGCTGCTCATTCTACGGTAGGGACGCTTTTAGGTATTCAGCACCTGATTCGATTATTGTTCTCAAGGTTTTCTGTTGATTCTACTGGTCAATCATGTCCGTTATGGGCAAATCAATTCTCGTATTTACATCCTTCGGGTGCCTGTGCCAATTGTAACGGATTGGGTGAAGTGAAAAAAACCAATGAGTCACTGCTTGTGGGTAGAACTGATTTGTCTATTTCTGACGGAGCCATGAAGCAGAGTAGGCCAGGGGCTTTTTTTAGTGATCCGAATGGACAATACTATGCTATTCTGAGATCTATGGCTGTGGCTCATGGTATTGATTATACCAAGAGATGGGCCGATTTTACACCAGAGGAAAAAGCTCAGATTCTTTATGGTTCCAAATCTGAGATGTATGCTGTGACATGGGATTATGTTAGAAAGGGTCGTGAAGGAACTCATGAATTTAACAGTAACTGGGATGGCTTTGTCAATTTAATTGAAAGTGATTACAAAAAGAAAGAAGGCAGTACCAGAGAGAAGAACTTCGGATTGATCATGGAGGCCAGGCCTTGTTCAGCCTGCGGGGGTTTAAGAATTCCCTCAGACAGGATGCGCTATTTATTGTTCGGAAAAGATTACCGGTATTATCAAC
>CAYUGX010000069.1:0-16758 GCA_964444375.1 uncultured Porphyromonadaceae bacterium
CTGGATGCCGAAAGGGATTTCACGGATGTTCGGGACGTCGTTCGGGCTTATCTGAGAATCTTGAGGAACGGCAAAGGAGGACGTTCCTACAACATAGCTTCTGGCAAGATGGTCTCCATCAGGAGTGTATTGGAGCATCTCTGTCGCTTCGCTAAGATTAAACCCGAGATTGTCGTTGACCCTGACAGGTACCGTGAGGAGCACCCCAAGGCCACAATCGACACGACGAGAATCCGTGACGAAACAGGATGGACTCCAACCATCCCCCTCGAACAAACCCTGCAGGATATCTACGATGATTGTGAAGGAGAGCTATCAGTCAACTCCAAGGACCAACAAACCTAAGCAAAGCAATTTCCCCGTCATATCATGACTCTGCACACCCATATCATACTCTTCATCCTGGCATTCGCCTCGACCTTCTACTTCATTCCCCACAGCGTCCGCAAGCTGGAGGAGAACGGCTTCATTGCCAAGGACATGTACAAGCCGGATCAACCGGAGATCCCCACCAATGCCGGGGTGATCATCCTCTTCACGGCCTACATATCCATTGCCATCCTGCCCCTGATGATAAGGGCGCTCAATCAGCTACCGTTCTTCAACGAGGAGATCTTCAACCTCTCCGAGGTGCATCTGGCCTTCCTTCTTGTCGTGTCCATATATGCCATGTATGGACTCGTGGATGATCTGGTGGATATCGGCAGGGTGTCGAAGTTACTATTGCCAATAATCTTCAGTTATCCACTGATCTCCATTATCAGCCCAGAAACATTCTGGATACCATTATTCGGTGACTTCAACTTAATGGGTGCGTTTGTTGGCGAAATTACCTACAATGACCTCTTTAGGGTATCGGTAATCCCAGTTTACATCATGGTTGTTTCCAACCTTGTGAACATGCATTCTGGATACAACGGAATGCAATCGGGATTGTCCATCATCGTCCTTGCAACTCTGATTGTCAAAGCGGGAATTGACGGTGAAACCGGGATTATCATCCCTGCTTCAGCCTTCCTTGGAGGAATGATAGCCTTCCTGTGGTACAACAAGTATCCTGCCCAGGTGTTCGAAGGCAACATCGGGGCCCTGCTTTTCGGTTCGGTCCTCGGTTGCATGATCGTTATCCAGGAGTTGTGGTGGTTTGGATTCTTCATCCTCATCCCCCACACTTTCAACTACTGCCTCTGGGTCATCTGGGTCTACTTGATGCGAAAGCATCCGGAGACATATCTCGACAATTACGGCAAGCACACTAAATTCGGCTGGTTGGATGATAATGGCATCATTCACGTTCCCAACCGTCTTACTCTCAAATGGATACCCAATTACTACTTTGATTTGAACGAGAAACAGACAACTATGATACTCTACTCAGTCACACTTTCATTTTGTGTTTTGGGATTGTTGGTTTTCTAGTTCAATAGCTTGTTGTGAAATATCATGTGTGGAATATTTGGGGTAGTTGTAAAGCCCGGTTCAAGATATGATCGGAGAACCATCTCCAGAACCTTGGGAAAGATTGCCCAGATATCGGAATGTAGGGGCAAAGACTCATCTGGTATCTGTTTCAGGAAAGCGGCGGAGGAGCAAATAAAGGTGATTAAGGGTGCCATCCCCATCTCAAAGCTGATTAGATCAGATGAATATATGCGGGATCTGGAGGCGGGTATCGATCAGTATGAAGGCGGATATCCATTCACCGCCATGGGGCACGCACGACTTGTTACTAACGGCACCCAGATGCAACATCAAAACAACCAGCCAGTGATAAAGGATGGTGTGATTAGCATCCACAACGGAATCATCGTGAATGTCGATAAGCTCTGGGAGGAGCATCCCCATCGAGACCGGGAATACGAGATCGACACGGAGATAATGAACTCCCTTGTCGAATTTCACGACCGGTCGAGTGCTTCAATCATTAGCTCGACCATTGCGAGCGTTGGCCGGATTCATGGAACCATCGCGGCCGCATTTCTCTTTGATTATCGAAATGAGATGGTCCTTTACACCAACAACGGCTCTCTTTTCACCCTCACCAACAACAATGATGTTGTGGTCTTCGCCTCAGAAAAATACTTCCTGCAATTACTAATCGAGCAGGTTCCCGAATTGAACGAACTCCACCTCGAACAGGTAAAACCAGATAATGGGCTTCATCTGGATTTCGAGAAGTTCAAGATAACCCATTTCGAATCATCAGAAACCGAGATCATGGACGATTCGAAACCAGCATGTGGAAACGAGAGGTTCTCAATCGAACTGTCGACCATCAACGACACCCGAAAAAAGCCACCGACCATTGTGGATGTGGAACAGATACGAAGCGGTCCCCAAGCCATTGTCGAGAAGAAACTCCTGGAATACAACATAGATTCCATCAGGGAGATTAACAGGTGCACCAGATGCATTCTGCCCGAGACCTTCCCCTTCATTGAGTTCGATGATGATGGTGTATGCAACTACTGTCGCAACTACAAACTGATAAACCAGCCCAAACCCATCGAGGATCTCCATGCACTAGTGGAACCGTACAAGGACTCAAACGGAAAGCCAGACTGCATAGTCCCCTTCAGCGGGGGACGGGACAGCACCTTTGTATTGCATATGGTGAAGGAGGTATTGGGATTGAACCCTATAGCCTTCACCTATGACTGGGGGATGGTAACCGATCTTGCTCGGAGAAACATAGCCCGGGTCTGTGGAAAGCTTGGTGTCGAGAACATCATAGTGGCCGCAGATCTGGATCGAAAGCGAGAGTACATTCGGAAAAACGTTGCCGCCTGGCTCAGAAAACCCAGCCTGGGCATGATCCCCCTCTTCATGGCTGGTGATAAGTACTTCTACCACTACACCAAACAGCTGAAACAACAGACCGGAATCAAACTGAACATATGGGGCATCAACAACCTGGAAACCACCCAGTTCAAGGTGGGATTTGCCGGAGTGGAGCCGGCCTTTGACAAGAAGTTCCTCTATTCCATTTCTTTCGGACACAAGCTGAAACTGTTCAAGTACATCGGCAGGCAGTTCATCACCAATCCAGGCTACATCAACTCTTCCAATCGGGATTCCATTGGTTCCTTCATCACACGATTCAGGTACAGCCACGAGGACTACTACCCGTTCTTCGACTACTATCAGTGGAAAGAGGATGAAATCATCAACCTCATCATCGACGAGTACGATTGGGAGACGGCTATCGATACCAAATCCACATGGAGGATTGGTGATGGAACAGCCAGCTTCTACAACTACATCTACTTCACAGTGGCCGGCTTCTCAGAGGTGGATACCTTCAGAAGTAACCAGATTCGGGAGGGGTTGATTTCCCGCTGTCAGGCTCTGGATCTATGTTATGAGGAGAATTTTCCCAGGTACGAGAACTTAAAATGGTACACCACGATTATTGGGATACCATATAAGTACACTATTAGACAAATCAACCAGATTCCCAAATTATATTTAAACAAATGAAATACCTCTTTCATCTGGCACATCCAGCAAAATTCCATTTTCATAAAATTACAATCAATGAATTAATAAAAAAAAAACACAATGTTGATATTGTAATTAATGGAAAAGATATTTTAGAGGAATTAGTCCAAGAAGAAGGCTGGAAATATTATAATTTTTTCCCTGCGGGAAGAAAAATTAGAAAACTTCCAATATTTTTATCATCACTAATTGGTCTAATTCGTACTATTTATCGCCTATTATTATTTACCCGAGGTAAGGTGTATGATTTATTCTTGGGGAATGAATTATGTTGGTTGAGTAAATTTAAAAGAACACCTTCAATATATTTTACTGATGATAGTATTAAAATAACACCTACCCAGAAACCATGGTTTAGATTAGCAGATTATGTTTTTGCCCCTGAAATCTGTGACATTGGGTCTTATGATTATAAGAAAATATCCTATAATGGATATAAAGCCTTAGCTCATCTTCACCCTCGATATTTCGAACCTAATAAAAACAGATTACCTTTTGAACTAAGGAATCAACCTTTCTTCCTGATTAGAGTCTGTGAATTTCGCTCGATTCATGACATGGGAGGAAAACGGGGAATCGATGATGAAACTTTAAAAGGGATAGTTAATATATTGAGACCAGTTGGAAGGATAGTCATTACAGCTGAAAGGAAAATACCGAAAGAATTGCACAAATATCAAATGATAACAAGGAAGAAAGACCTTCCCCATTTTATGTATTACGCCAAACTATTCATTGGTGATAGCCTGACTATGTGTACTGAAGCAGCCGTCTTAGGGACTCCCTCACTTGATTTTGACGATTGGTGGGAGGAATGTGACCAAATGATAGAATTGGTTGAAGATTACCAGCTAGTTTACGGAATTCGAACCGATGATCCAGAGGGCCTCTTCAACAAGATAAGAGAGCTGTTGGCGAAGGGAGAGGAGTTGAACAAGGAATTCAAGAACAAAAGAGATAGATTGCTAAACGAGAAAATAGATGTTTCTGCATTTCAAATATGGTTTATCGAGAACTACTGTAATAGTATCAAGATACTGAACTCAAATCCTCAGTATCAATATGAAATCGCACAATAGGAACCAGAGAATCCAGTTCCTAGCAAGGATGATTATTAGCTATGCCTCATTGGTCCTTGCCTATAATTTCATCTACTTAAAACTCCTCCCTTTCGATTGGTTTATTCCTCTTGATGGAAAATCGTTCCGCATATTATCGGTCATCTGGCTTATCGCAACAGCACTCACCCATCAACACGTTCGTAGCTTGAATCGGTCATTCAAGGAGCTGTTTAATCCCTATATTAAAAGCTATGGGATAATGCTTGTGCTTGGTCTAATATTCGTCAATGACTTTCGTTTTATATTTGATTTATTCTGCCTTTATATTCTCATGGAGCTGTGTGTCTGCTACATAATTTGGGGAATCCACAAACGGAGGCAAGGAATAACCAACACCACGGTCCAGATTAACGATATCATGGCGACCAATCGGCAGGACCGACTGGAGGTTCCAGAGATAAAACTAGAACCAAATGCAATTAAGATATTTTCGATGTTAAAAGATATCGAGAAGGATGTTCCCGAGTCCCTAGATGAATTATTAGGTGAAGGCGATTCTCCCTCGGAAAGAACAAAGCAAAGTTTCTCAGTTATTCGTTCCAATGTCGATATTGACACCTTGAATTCGAACAATAGCGTACTGGTTTCAAAGATAATCCTCAATGATCAAAGACATATCAATGGTCATCTCTCTGCCCTTTACAATAAAATCGAGAATGGAGGATACATAATCCTACAGTACGTTCCCCTGGAAATGAGGCGCGAAATGGTAAGGTCAAAGAGGCTAGATTTTCTGATTCACCGAGCCGTACCTAGGTTGCCCCTCCTTGAGTGGTTATACGATAGAATTAATAAAGGACGGAACAGGGCGCTTTCGAGGGCCGAGGTGTGGGGTAGACTGCAGTACTGTGGATTCGATGTTATTATGGAGGAAGAAAGCCCATGGGGCTATCACCTGCTCGCGCGGAAGCAATTTATGCCCAGCCATGTGGAAAATCCTTCACATTATCCCATAGTCAAACTTGATAGGGTGGGCTACGGTGGTGAGATTATCAAGATTCACAAGATTAGGACTATGCACTCATACAGCGAATTCATTCAGCGGAAGGTCTTTAACATGTATAGTATGAAATCTACGGGCAAGTTCAAGGAGGACTTTCGGATTACAGAATGGGGAAAATTTCTTAGAAAATACTGGCTGGACGAGATTCCCCAGGCCCTGGACTGGTTTCGTGGGAACATCAAGATCGTCGGTATTAGGGCTATGAGCCTTCATTACTTCAGCCTCTATCCCGAAAGATACCAAAGGAGTTACTTAAAGGTGAAACCCGGCTTTATCTCTCCAATATTCGACGAAAACAATACGAATTTTGAAAATATTGTCGAAACCGAAGAAAGGTATCTAAATAATTATCTTGAAAGACCAATGGTGACAGATATTAGGTATTTCTTAACCACGATATCGGATATTTTTCTTAGAGGCATAAGAAGTAATTAATTTTTTTAAAAAAGTAAAACAAACAGACAATAAAATATAACACGTTCATGTACAATAAAATTATTAGAAACGTATGTCTACCGATAAATGATGTTATCAAACACGGGTCATTATCAAAAACAATGAGATTTTTAGATAAGAGTCAATGGTGGACGAAAGAAGAGCTGATGAAATATCAAAACATCAAGCTGCGAAAATTAATTCATCATTCGTATGATAACGTTCCATATTATCATATTCTATTTAAGAAGAACAATATTAGACCTGACAATATAAAAACACAGGAGGATTTGGATAAGATTCCATTTCTAACTAAAAAGGAAATTAAGAATAACATGTCATCTATCACAAGCAAAAACATCCACACAAGGAACTGGAGTGTCAGTTCAACCGGTGGCACATCGGGAGAGACACTTGTCTTCAAACGAAGTAATCAATCAAGAGATTTTGACTGGGCGGCGGCATTTAGGGCATGGCGATGGGGTGGCTATCAGATTGGGGATAGGTATCTTGATTTGTGGAGCCATCCAAAAACACATATCAATCGGAAAGGAGTTATTAATAAACTTAGTGATCGATTAAGACAGAGATTGATAATCAACACGTACGATATTGACAGAGTGAAGCTTCGAAACTGTGTCCCAATAATCAAGAAGTTCAAACCGAAATTCCTGAGAGGATATTCCTCGGCTCTGTTCATTCTTTCAAAAGTTGTAAATCCCGAGGAGATACAACCGGAGGGAGTCTTCACCACTGCTGAGAATCTAACTCAGAACATGAGAAGGAGTATCGAGGAAACGTTCAATTGCATGGTATTTGATGGATACAGTGGCGAAGGTGGCGCACACGCCAATGAATGTGATAGACACGAGGGATACCATATTCATTCTGAGGGTGTGATTATGGAATTCATCAAGGAAGGGAGGAAGGTATCATCAGGGGAAACAGGTGAAATTGTAGTTACTGATTTGAACAATTACAAAATGCCATTCATTAGATATCGAATCGGTGATATGGGAATCCCCTTCCATGAGGCATGTTCATGCAAACGGACACTTCCGCTGATTAGTGAATTACAAGGCAGGGTATCGGATATAATTGTCACTCCAACAGGGAAGATAGTTACCAGACCAAGTTTCTTTGGTTCAAGCAACGTCATGAAAATCACCGGTCTGGATGAATATCAAGTCATTCAAGAAAAGATCGATAAAGTAACGATATTGGTAATAACAAACCAGGAATACACGAAACAATGTGAAGCTTTGATAATGGGAATGGCCGAGGATATCTTGGGTAAGGAAGTAGATATCAAATTGAAACATACCAATAAAATTGAAGTAGCCCCTTCTGGAAAAAGAAAGGTAATAGTATCTAAATTGAACATCCTTTCAATTTAAGTAAACAATTAATAATTAATACCATGAAAAAGGAATATGATATACTAGCCGTTAGAGATTATTATCCTGAGGAGCGGAATCCATCGACATCAATCTATGTTCATCAACAAGTATTAGGTGTAAAGAAAAATGGCCTTTCAACTATCGTTGTGTCACCGACACCATATTTACCCCCATTTATGTATCGAAATAAGTATAAATATCATCCCAGATCACATTATGACATCAGGGAATATGAAGGAATTGATGTAGTCCGTCCTTTGTTTTTCAAAATACCGGTCCAGTTATTCTACGGAGTCTCTCACATAAGTCTAACACATTCCATTTCCAAGGAAGTTATTAATAGATACAAGGTTAACTTAATCCATGCGCACTATGGACAGAATGGAGCGGCTTCCGTACCAGTTATGAAAGAAATGAAAATTCCATTGCTAACAAGTTTCTATGGTTTTGATTCGGGAAGATTGGGTAATAAGTTTAAAAAAATTTATCAGAGATTAATTCAAAATGGAGATTTATTCCTTGTCCTTAGTAATGATATGAAAAAAGATTTGTTAAGGTTGAACTTTCCGGAGGAAAAAATCCATATTCATCATCTTGGAGTGGATGTTCAATCCTTTCAAAGAAAAAAATATTCAAACGACAAGATAAGATTCTTAATCGTGGCTAGAATTGAAAAAGGTAAAGGTATCCAATATGTCATTAAGGCTATTTCAATACTGAAAGAGGAATATCCTAACATTGAATTGGTCATTGTAGGGGGCGGTTCCTATTTAGAACATCTAAATGAAATGGTTACAAGTTTGAAATTAAACGAATATGTTAGTTTCATTAATAATTTTGAATCGGAGGATCCTCGGGGAGTTGTACTGAAGCAAATGTCGATTTGTGATGTCTTTTTATTAACAACATATACAAGACCAAAATTCAAGAACAAAGAAGGTACTCCCGTAGTGTTAATGGAAGCACAAGCCTGTTCCAAACCCTGCATTGCGACCAATCATGCAGGAATACCTGAGGTTGTTATTGATGAGAAAACAGGATTCATTGTTGAAGAACGGGATTTGGAGTCCATCATATCGAAGATGAGATACTTGATTGAGAATGAAGACGTAAGAATTAAACTAGGGTTAAACGCTAGGAACCATATAAAACAAAATTTCAACAATGAAGTACAAAATCAAAAGCTGGTAGAAATATACAATAAATATATGTAGGGCATCGTATGAGAACCGATACAATTAAAGCTGTCATTCTAGCGGGTGGCAAAGGAACAAGATTACACGAAAAAACCAGCAAGATACCGAAACCCTTGATTGAAATTGATGGAAAACCAATAATATGGCATATTATGAAGATATACTCCCACTATGGTATTAATAATTTTATTTTATGTTTGGGATATAAAGGCGATTTAATCAAGGAATACATGGAAATGGAGAATGAAGAAGGCTGGGATATTGTTTACGCAAATACCGGTCTAGAAACGGGAACTGCGGGCAGGGTAAAGAAAATCAAGAAGCACCTCAATAATACATTCTGTCTAACATATGGAGATGGAATAGCGAACATTGACATCAGCGACCTCCTAAACTTTCATGCAGATCATGGGAGAACTGCCACAATTACAGCAGTTAGACCATTGATTCGCTTTGGTTTTCTTGAATTGAATGGGAATGTTGTTAATAAATTCAGCAAGGACTCACAGCCAACAAAAGGATGGATTGATGGAGGATTCTTTGTACTTAAAGATGAAATATTTAAGAATCTTGAGAATATCAGGGATACCGATATGTTAGAAGGAGCAATACTAGACGATCTTGCCAAAAGGCAGGAATTAATTGCTTATAGGCATAGAGGGTATTGGAGATGCATAGATACCCTGCGAGATCTACAGTTAATTAACAAAGAGATTGAATTGGGAAAAGATGAATGGAAGGTATGGAAACAATGACCTCATTGAATGATTTCTACCAGGATAAGACAATATTAATTACAGGTCATACAGGTTTCAAAGGATCTTGGCTTGCATTATGGCTTCAGGAGCTACAGGCCAATGTAATTGGATATGCTCTGGAACCACCAACAAGTCCTAATCATTATGAAGTTGCGAACATAGAAAACAAGATGATATCAATAATAAATAATATTAACGATTATTATACATTATCATCCACAATACAGAAATACCAACCAGAGATTGTTTTTCATCTTGCTGCCCAAGCCTTGGTTCTACCAAGTTACGAGGATCCACTTGAAACATTTCAAACCAATATCATGGGAACGGCAAATGTATTGGAGGCGGTAAGGAAGAGTGATGACGTAAAGGTACTAATTGGTGTAACCTCAGATAAATGTTATGAAAATACCGACGATATGCGAGCTTTCTCGGAGGGCGATAGACTTGGTGGAAACGATCCGTATAGCTCTAGTAAAGCTTGTGCTGAACTGGTTATTCACTCATACATGAAATCGTTCTTCAATAAATCAATTAACGAAAGCGATCCATTGGTTTCCTCTGTCAGAGCAGGAAATGTTATCGGTGGTGGTGACTGGGCAAAAGATAGGCTGATACCTGATTGTATTAAGGCTCTTTCAAATGATCAGGATATAATAATTCGCAGTCCAACCGCAATACGGCCTTGGCAACATGTACTAGACCCCTTGCATGGATATCTACTGCTCGCTAAGGAAATGCACAATCATGGAAGGGACTATGCAGGAGCATGGAATTTCGGACCAAGTTCGGGAGCAGAAAAACCGGTTTCATGGATTGTGGATAATCTATGCAGGATCTGGGGTGGGGAAAAAAACTGGGTGGTTGAGGATGAAGAGAACAAAATGGAGTCAAAGTACTTACATCTGGACTCTTCGAAATCTCAAAGTCAATTGAATTGGATACCCAAATGGGACATCGATACCAGTCTACAATACTGTATTGAGTGGTATCGAGATTACTATGAATCACCAGAAAAAGCGAAAAGGAAAACAATTGAGCAGATAAGGATATTCAATGAATGATCTTGTAGATTCTCGAGTATTTATCACTGGAGGAAATGGATTTCTTGGAAGTCATCTAATTAATGAATTGGTAGACCATCACTACACGGAATCAATTAAAACAGTAGATCAATATGATGATCATTGTGTGAATCCGATAATAATAAAAAAATCTGAACACAAGATATCTCAGCATAACATTGATATTACAAAACTTGAACCATTGAAAGAAAGTATTCGAGATTTCGAACCAACTCATATTTTTCACCTCGCAGCTTGTGTAGATACAGCGAGAACAGAGACCCAATTGCATAACATCATATCAGTCAATATTGAAGGAACGTGCAATGTATTGAAAGCATTGAAAGGTCAGCAACCAGAAAGTTTCGTTCACATGGGAACAAGTGAGGTGTACGGTAATAACGAAGTGCCATTTTCCGAGGTAATGACTGTTCAACCTAGTTCCCCCTATTCGGCCTCCAAAGCGTCAAGTGAATTGTTCACTCAAGTCTATTCACGATTATATAATATTCCGGTTGTCTATTTAAGGTCCTTCAATGTGTTTGGTGAGGGACAAAATCTAAATATGTTGATACCCCAAGTCATTATTTCATGTCTCAAAAAGGTAAATATCAAAGTGACAAAGGGAGAGCAAACTCGAGAATCGAATTACGTAACCAACATAGTAAATGGAATCATCAGGGCTTCTGTTGAACCAAAAGCCAATGGACAAATAATCAATCTTGGCTGTGGAGAGGAGATAAGAATCAAGGATTTGATAAATAGGATAAATGATCTTATGGGTAATCCAATCCAACCAATCTTTGGAGGAATACCATATAGAGAATCAGAGATATGGAGGATGGTCTCCGATAATAGCAAAGCCAGGGAATTGCTCAAATGGAAGCCTGAAGTAAGTTTAAAAACAGGATTGAAAAGTACAATCAAATGGTACAGTAAACATATAGATTGTATGTGAAGGTATAACAATTTTCAACAGAATTTATATGTGCGATTGAAACAATATCCAATTTTTTCAAGAAGAAATCATGAATTATTAATGAAACATAACAATAATTATCTAATACGTACGGTTTGTATTAATAAGATAAAAGAACAGGAAATAGTTGATATAAAAAATATAATTAATAAATCGAAAAGAGCAACAATATTTCACACCTATGAATGGAATAAAGCACTATACAAATCTACAAAAATCAGATTTTGGATAATATTAGTATATGAGCAGGAAGAACCGATAAGTTTATGTTATATGTATCTTGATAAGCGAAAAGGTTTTATCAAGATAGCCAAATCTCCTAATGTCACATTAGGTTCAATTTATGGTGGTCCGATTTCAGTTTCCGGAAAGGATGAAATGAATACCTATATTATTAATAACGTAAATACGATAATTAAATCCAATAAATATACATTTGTAACATATCCTCATTATCAAGAGAAAATAAAAGATGAAAAAGTGGATAAAGATTATATTAAAACTAATATTATTCAGTTAGATCTAACAAAAGAACAATTATTGAATAATTGTAATAAAAATACACGATGGAGCGTTAGAAAAGCAAAAAAACAAGGAGTAGAAGTTATTCAGGTAGATGAAAAATTTGCAAATGAGTATCACTCAATGATAGAGGAGACATTTGATGGAACACCACTTACCACTTTTCCATTAACTTATTATGAGACGATAATCAAAGAGCTATTATCAAAAGGTTTTTTAAAATTTTTAATAGCAAAATACGATAGTAAATATATCGCGGGAGCCATTTTTTTATGTTATAATAAAACAATATACTATTGGCATGGTTCATCATATAAAAAATATCGTCACTTGTGTCCTAATCATTTGATTCAATGGGAAATGATATCATGGGCAAATGCAAAAGGATATAAATATTACGATTTAATGATAGTTGAAGAAAAAAGATTACCTGGAATAGCACACTTTAAAAAGAGTTGGGGTGGGACGGTGAAAACGATTCCTAAATATCAGTATGAAACGAGATCATATAAATTTATTAAACAAATCAAGAGCATTGTAAAAAATACAAAAAAATATGGAAAATAACAAATTACAAAACTACCTAGGCCGATTAGTTAAGAAGGATTATTGTTATTTAACAGGTTCTGGAACAACAGGAATAATTTTATCATTATTATCTCAAAAGTTCCCAAAGGGTTCAGAAATCATCATACCAAACATTACCTGTTTAATTGTCCCATTAGCAATAAGTTTTACTAAATTAAAACCGGTATTCATTGATGTTAAAATTGAAGATTTCAATATTGATTCAGCTCTAATAGAAGAAAAAATTAATAATAGGACTAAAGCAATAATTGGAGTTCATACTTTTGGACATACGTTAGAGGTAGAGAATATTAATAGAATATGTGAAAAATATAATCTATTATTCATTGAAGATTTTTGTCAATCATTAGGAGCGAAATATCAAGGTAAAATGCACGGGCAGATGGGAGAAATATCATTTACAAGTTTCAATAATAAAATAATAAAATGTAATGGTGGTGCGATTTTTACCAACAACAAAACGATTATGAAAGAAATAATGCTCCTATCATACAAAATTAAAAATTTTCAAGTAAATACTCGACCAGAAAAGATGCGTTCTTTGTTGGTAGACAAATACTTCTCTAGCTTAACAAAACATCAAATTAATAGTTACCCAATTATTAAGAGTATTTTTAATATTTGGTATAAATTAAACAAAGAATCATTTATTAGTAATTATAATAAATTAAATTACAAAAACTTGATAAAACAAATGAATAAGATTAAACAAATAAAAGAACAATCGATAAGAAATGCACGCTGTTATTGGCTGTCTCTAAAAAAAAATAATATACAACATCCCAAGATTAATACAGATTTATTATGGAAATATAGTGTAGTGTTAAATAATATTGACCGACAACTTTTTTTAAAGAAAATAAAAAAAATGGGATATCGCCATCTAATCGGAACATCTTATACACCCCCATTAAGCCGCTATTGGTACCCAAAACAACAATACCCTATTTCAAATATTATTTCCGATAGAATAATTAATTTACCCGTAGATATTTCAATTACAGAAGAAAATAGTTTTAAATTATGTGAGATAATAAACCGCGTAATAAATAAATAATATATAATATTAATCCATCGTAATGAGTTTGTTTTTTTCCAAATGATTGACTTTTAAAGAAAATAAAGATTCAAATGGTACTATCAGAATTTAACCAGCCTCTTAAAGTTGTATTGTTTTCTACAGATTTCATGGATATTATGATAGACCTGGCAAACGCATTATCAAAGAAAGTACAAACAATATTGATGTTACCAGAAAATAAGATATCCAATAAATATGTTGATTTCCTATCAAAAGATGTAATATTTGAACCGTTTCATTTGCATAGAATGCGAAGTTTAAAAAGTTTATTAATGATTAAGAATATTGTCAAAACAATCAAGCAATATAAACCTGATGTGTTACATATTCAAGGACATGGTCATTTATGGTTTTTTCTTGGATTTCCTTTTTTAAAAACAATTCCAATCGTGAATACAGTCCATGATCCAAAACCACATCTCGGAGATAAATGGAAAAAAGGACATAGAATCACATCATTTTTTGGATTAAGAAATTCCGATCAGTTTATTGTTCATGGTAACAATGTTAAAGAAGAAATAGTCAATTTTTACAATATTGACCATAAAAAAATTCATGTGGTACCTCTTGGTGGAATGTCCACTATCCGAAATTCAACACAAAAAAAATATCCAGAAATTCCAAAGTCAATTCTTTTCTTTGGAAGAATATGGAAATATAAAGGACTTGACTACCTAATATTGGCGGAGCCGTTAATATCTAACAAGATAAAAGATATTAAAATAATTATTGCTGGAAGAGGAGAAAACATCGAAAAATATAAAAAGAAAATAACCAATAATGATAGATTCATATTCAAAAATTATCGAATCCCAGATCATGAAGTTTCAAAGTTGTTTCAACAAGCGAGTGTAGTAGTTCTTCCTTATTTAGAAGCCACTCAAAGTGCATTAATTCCTCTTGCTTACATATTTAGTAAGCCTGTAGTGGCAACAAATGTTGGAGGAATACCAGATGTATTAGAACATGAGAATCAAGGGCTACTCGTACCACCGAAAAATGAAAAGCTATTGGCAAATGCAATAATTACTCTTTTATCAAATGATACACACAGAAGAAGAATGGGAAATAACGGTTTCAAGTATTATAACAATCGATTATCACCAGAAAAGATAAGCGAATCAACAATAAAAATATATAAAAAAGCAATTTATAAAAAATAAGAGTATTATGGAAATCTCAAAAAGAGTGTCGATATTACTATTGATATCGATATTATTATGGTCTTTCGTATTAAGATATCCAGATATCAATGGACCACATGACTCTGACAGTTTTTATATACAATGGTTAACACTTCGAATTGAATCATTTGGATATAATCCATGGATATTAAATCCCTTATCATATCTAGGTATGTATCCTTTGTCATACCCCTTTGGAAGTCAAACCTATATTGCTACATTGAAAATGATTATAGGATGTGAAATGGAGTCGACGATTTACATAGTCGCTCAATTCCATTGTATTTTAGGTCTCTCTTCAATATTTGTATTTTCAAAATATATTTCAAAATCCAATATTACAGCAGTAATAAGCACATTAGTTTTCTCTTTAAGTTATTACTTTATTAGTTATACATTTTGGACGATTTCTACAAGAGGTTCTTTGATATCAATTATTCCATTAGTTTTTTATTTTTTCTTTGGAAGCTTGAAATCAAAATCATCAAAACGTTATTATTTAATGCTAATATTTCTATATTTATTAGCTTTAACATTACATAGAAGTTCAGCTTATTTAATAGTAGTAATAATAATACCATTTATACTAATTAAAGTATGGAAATTTGTTTTGAACATATCTATTATCAATAAGATCAACTTCCCTAGGATAATGAAGTATATCACGTTACCAATCATTATTTTTCCATTAGTAGTTTCATTACATTTTCCAAATGTATATGAAAATAATGGAATACCAATTAATCATACTTGGATAAATGAAAAGTTTACTATATCAATAATTGCTCCCATACTTAACTTAGGGTATAAAATAATAACAAATAATATTTTAATATTTTTCTCATTAATCGGCTTTTTATTCATATGTTTTAAACAAAATAAAAATCAAGTAGATCTCTCATTACTAATACTGTTATTCATTTCCTCGCCATTCATTGTCGATTACGAATATTTTTTCCCAATTATCTTACCAATCTTTTCTACTTTAGGAGGAATTGGACTAGTCTGTATTATTAATAAAGTTAATAGTCAAAAGGTAATTTCAACTTTAATAATAATATTGATAACGAGTTGTTCTTATACCTTGTATATACAAGAATTGAATACAACGGGAGACAAACCAAATGACAATTTACGAAATGTTCAAGGAATAGGACTAACTCAAGAAACAAGGAACAATGCCTTATGGATAGGAGAACACATACCATCAAACGTAATGAATATCGATGGGTTTTATCATACAACACATTCTAGTCTAATCGATATGCATACACTTCGTCAGATGGATTTGGTTACGACTAGCAAAACATATAAAAATAATATCGTAATAGAACAACTCTCGATATCAGAGGTATTGTTCAACCAAAAACAACAATATTATGGTGGTGAAATATCATCACTTAGTGGTGAGAAAGATATCTATGAAGACTCAATATTATTTGCAATATGTTATAAAACATCAACATCCGATTTTACAGTTGGTTACAAGCAATTATTAAAAGCCTTTGAAGTCAAATACATCATTGAACCTGCTCAGGGAGAAATATGGTGGTTGAATATCAAATCTTTATCGATTCATAAAGGTGATACCCCTCCCTTTTATCATGAGGTATATAATTATCATTATAAAATATATAATAATGAATTAAGGAATATTTATTTCTTTAATGATGAACAATGATTATAAATATAATTAAAACAGATTAAAGTCACAAATACAATTATTTCAATAAAAAATGATTATTAATTCGAGAATAGAAATAATAGATAAACTACAAACACTTAAATCAGTTCCATATGGGTACAAAAAGAATATCGATTTTAGCGAACCGTTTATATATAGAAGTAATATTTACAATCGACAACCAGTCTATAGTACTTTATGGAGATATTTCGAAATAATAATGCTAACAGCAGACGAAAAGA
>CAYUGX010000070.1:0-16591 GCA_964444375.1 uncultured Porphyromonadaceae bacterium
ATAAATTGATAGTTTGCCATTGTTAATTTTGAGCCCTTGAAAATCTGATAAGTACATTCCTGGGTAGTAATCCAGAAGCATAACTCTTTCTTCAAATGCTTTTCCTGTTACCATTGTTCCGGGATAGGTGAGTGGTAGATAGACCTCGGTGTTCTGGTTCAGTTTAAACTCAAGATGATAGGGAAACCAGATTGATTTCAGTATGTCACCATAACTGTTTTGCAGGCTCAATTGCATGTCAAACCAATAGGATGAACTAGCGGTGACAGTAACCATAACTGAAAGCTTTTTTACTGCATCTTCATCAGGTAAATAACTAAGGGTAAGTGTATTGGAATCTGAGGACCAGGCATAGGAGAAATTCAATGACGACAAATGGTCATTGATCGGAAATTCATCATGTCTGCGATATTCAAAAGCCGTCTGCCACAGAAGCTTGTCTTTTGATCCATAACATAGCTGTTGATTTGACGTCTTATCGATGATGTATTCCAGCCCTCCTGTCTGTTTATTAAACCCAACGCTGTAATAGATCCCATTATCTACGGTCATCAATGTATTGTCAGAATCGTCAAACGAAATTTGTGCGAACAGATTTGTAGAATAGAATAGCATCGCTATACTAACGGCAATGAGTAGTGACTTCATAGACAAGGCTTTAGGATTTACCTCATCTAAGTTACAATTAATACATAAAAAAACACAAGGACCACGGTGCAATTTGAATTGTTGCACGGGCCCTGATCGACCTGATTCACAACCAATAAGGATGTAATTAATTTTGTTTATTGAGTCAAATTGTCATAACTTTTTAGATTATTACTCAAAACCCAACCGCCATGAAACCAAATTATTATCTACCATTTTGTTTTGAGTCCTGCAGACAACTCACTAAATCGATAATTCTATCACTTCTCCTAATCTTGATACCTGTTCTGGCCAATGCCCAGACTCAAGACTTGGAGATCTTTGTAAAATGCATACAAGATAATGGGGATGGTACCTTTACGGCCAAATTTGGGTATATCAACCATACCCAATCGGTTATCAAGGTAAATAAGAACAAGAGTCAGCTCATATTCAACGGTGATAAAAGCAAAGAATGGGCTTTAAATATTTTCCAACCCATCGATAGCTATGACGAGAGTGAATGCCCAACCAAAGTTTTCATTGGGAATGACCGGGTGAAATGGAGGGTTAACCTGGGAAATGGTGATATCTTGGAGGCAATCGCTGATAAGAATTCCAATATTTGCGGTTTGGATCCCTACTATACACCTCCTGAAGGGGGTAAAATTGATGATACCAAATTCATTGGATCAGAATTGTCAGCCTTGTATATGATGCACTCAAGTGGGACTACTTTGGAATCTGATGATATTTTTCAGATTCGATCAAACAATGGTGGCTACGAAGTACTGATTGAAATCAGACCAACAGCAGGGAATAAGTCTCAGTTGTCAGATTTACTCATGGAGACGGGATTGATTCCTATCCCATTTGGCAGCAAATCACTTGCTGGATGGTACCCTGTTTCCCAGCTCCAGAGTTTAAATGACTATCCCAATCTCATTGTTTTTGTACGACCCGTGTACCCCGCCATTAAAAAGAGTATTACTGGCCAGGGCGATCAAGCCATGAAAGCTGATTTTGTGAGAGGCGGATTTACCAATGGAGTAGAGTCAGTCAGCGGGAAAGGTATTAGAGTTGGAGTCCTGTCAGACAGCTATAATAGTCTTGGCGGAGCTGATGCGGACATGACCTCATTTGATCTTCCACAGAACGGGATTGATTTGATCAAAGAAGCTCCTTTCCCAGCCACTGATGAAGGAAGGGCAATGCTCCAGATAATCCATGATATTGCACCAGACGCTGATCTGGCTTTCAGAACTGGATTCGTGAGTCCATCAGACTTTGCCGATGGAATCCTTGAATTGGCTGGATTGAAAACTATTGAATCAACGGGAAATGTTATTGAAACTCCATGTGACATCATGGTCGATGATATTACTTATGTGACTGAACCGTTCTTTTATGATGGAGAGATTGCCCAGGCAGTTGATCGGGTAAAAACGGAGGCCAGTGTGGCCTATTTTGTGGCTGCCGGTAACTTCGGATCCGCATCCTATACGAATAGTTTTTATCCAGGGATTATACCTGAAGGGATGCCTTCCACAACACTAGCCCATGATTTCGGCGGGGGAGATTGCTATCAAAGTATTACCCTGGGTCCGGGCAGTTACACCCTTGTTTTGCAATGGCAGGAATCAACCTGGCCAGCAGCCTCACAAACAGATCTTGACATCTATCTTTCCACCGAAGGAGGTACTAATAGATTAGGATATAACAGAAACAACATCGGGCATGAGCCAATTGAAGTTCTTCCTTTTGTAATTGGGGATGAGCAGGTCAATACGAATATTCTCATCACAAAAACATCAGGGCCTGCAGTCAATTTCAAATACATTGTATTCAGGGGACACGATAAGTTCGTAATAAATGAATACAACCAGGGTAGTTCTACCATTGTAGGTCAGGCAAACGCTTTAGGAGCCATTTCAGTGGGTGCTGTTCGTTATGATCGGATTCCGGATCCTGCCAATGACATTCCGGGCCAGGTTATGTCATTTTCATCTTTGGGTGGAAGCATGGTGAGCGGAACCATCAGGATGAAGCCAGATATCATGGCCCCCAACGGAGTTCATACAACCGTTTATTTGGGTTCTGACTGGAATAGTGGAAACGGTGCGTATAGCTTCTTTGGGACTTCAGCCGCTGCTCCTCATGCCGCAGGGCTTGCAGCACTTTTAATGCACGCCAATAACTTGTTTAGTTTTGGTGAGGGCGAAACACCTACAGAGCTGAATCCTGATCAGATCAGGCAAATCCTGCACAACTCTGCAGTTGATATGTCTGATCCTGGATTTGATTTTCTGTCGGGTTATGGATACGTATTTGCCGATATGGCTATGTTAAACCTTCCAGCTGCACCGAAACCAGAAATCACAGACAAACTTTATCTCCCTGATAACCTGGAGTATAACCTCGTAATTTATGGGAATTATTTCACGCCGAATTCTAAGATCCTCTTTAGAGGTTCTGAACGAAATACACAATTCGTTTCAGATAATGAATTAAGGACAAAGATTCCAGCATTCCAAGGGAATCCAATACTGGCTGTTTATAATGATCCTTTGTCGGTCAGTCAACTCGATGGTGGAATGAGCAACGAATGGCCATTCGAACAAATAGCCAAGAAGGACATCCGGATTACGGCCCAAAACATGACTAAGTACTATGGAGAGGTTCTTTCACCATTTGAATTGCGTATTCTGGTCGAATATGAAACGGATCTATGGGAAAATGTAAGAACAACCGAAGATCCATTGCTCGTTCAGTTGGAACAGGTAATACAATACAACTCACCTGTTCAGCCAGGGGAATTTCCTGACGCTGACAGTTATCAGATACTTCCATTCATCGATCCATCAATTGGAATAGATCCTGAGACAGGTATTGATGTTACCGAATTGACCCAGGCTTTAGAGGAGCTATATAACTTTGAGGTTGAAAGCGGAAGTGCTGAACCACTCGTCGTTTTTAAAGGTGATGCTGAATACGGTTGGTTGACAATACAGAAGGTGCCTCTAACCATTACCCCAAATTCATTTTCAATTACATATGGGGAAATCCTTACGGGTGACTTGATGACATTTGATTATCATCTAGATCCAACCCTACCTCAAGACATGGATCTAAAGGCCGAACTCACATTGCTTCATCAAACACTTGTACAAGATTTAGGGGTCGGGCTGGTTAATGGATTAGCACTAGTGAATGGCCTCCCACTGGTAAATGGTACACCTTTGGTAAACGGGGTATTGTTAACCTCAGGTACTGCTTTGGTTAACGGTTGGACAGTCACTGTAGATGCCACTACCATCTCAATGACAAAAGGTGACATTCTGTACAACTATCTAAAGTCAGATTACGAGATTTATGATATCGCTGTAGAAAATGGTTTAACACTTATCAACGGAACCCCACTGGTCAATGCTGAGTCTGTACAAGTAAATGGAACCGCATTGGTCAACAATCATAACGTTGTCTTCCATGACGATGGATCTGCTGTCATATCAGATCCACTGGGCAATCAGATAATTGTTACCGACCTATCACTATTAAATACTTCCATACTGATAAGTGGAACTGCCTTGGTGAATGGAGAATTAATTGTAGTGTCTGGTGATGAAGTGTATGTTGATGGGATACCAATATCATCCGATAATTCCATCCAGAATGGTTGGTTACTGGTGAACGGTACTCCACTGGTGAACTATTCAACTATTCTTAATGGTACCGCACTGGTGAATGGATTGGCATTGGTTAATGGAACTCCATTAGTTAATGGAACAGCGTTGGTGAATGGCACCGCTCTGGTGAATGGCACGGCCCTCGTGAATAATACGACTATGACCAGTGGCACGCCACTGGTGAACGGTCTTGCCCTCGTTAATGGAACAATTGGAAATGGATATGAGTTCACAAATGCTGAGGGAGTAGTATATGGTACGGCACTGGTCAATTCAGGAGGAAATATGATCTACCAAAATGTGGAAAATACCAGTTTGATGGTCAGTGGCACCGCTCTTGTGAATGGAACTGCCTTGGTGAATGGGATAGATCCAGCCATGTTGCTAAATGCCCTTGATTACATTAATGACTTTAATCCTGGATTACCCACATTTTTCGATATTTACGAATCTAATGGATTGGCTCTGGTTAATGGGCTGGCTTTGGTCAATGGTACAGCCCTTGTCAATGGAACCCCTTTGGTTAACGGTACTGCATTGGTAAACGGTACTGCCCTGGTCAACGGAACACCTTTGGTGAACTCTGTTAGTCATGGTAGCAGTAATACTGGACTCATCATTGCCCTAAGCTCGGATGATATCAATGCACCAGAAGGGACCTCTTTGGATATCAGTCCAATTTGCATGGTGACCGGAACCAATGTGGGTGAACATTGGATAATTCCCGCTGGTTTTATCTCTCAAAACTATGATGTCAGCTATAATCTTGGCACAATGACCGTTCTTCCCGCTCCAGTAGAAATTAACATCAGTCTTCCAAGTGATCTTACCTATAACGGAACCTACAAACCGGTTGAGGTAAGCACTACCCCTGCAGGAATTCCTGTATCGGTTACTTACAATGCAGATTTTACCCTACCAAGAAATGCCGGGGATTATCAAATTAATGCTGAAGTCATAGATCCAAATTACGTTGGATCTAGTGAAACGGCGATGACCATTTTAAAGGCTGAATTGAGCATATCAGCCATAGGCAAGAATAAAGATTATGGAATTGGGATCAGCTTCAATAATAATTTGGATTTCAACACCTACGGTCTGTTTTCAGGAGATCAGGTGAATGAAGTGACCATTAGCTCCCCTGGTGCTCCAGCTGATGCCCCCGTTGACGGGTCTCCTTACTCCATTCAGATTTCTGATGCTATCGGTCTGGGCCTTGAAAATTATAATATCACTTATAACGATGGTGAATTGATTGTAAATCCTGTACCTCTCTTGATCAGTGGGCTTGAACATTCGAAAGTATACGGTGAGTTGTATAGTTTTGACACGTCGACTGATTTCAATCTAACAGGAATACTATTTGATGATCAAGTCTTGAGTGTGTCAATTCAATCCAACGGACAGGCCAAATCAGCAGCGACTTTTGAATCTCCCTACGAGGTTATTCTATCAGATGCTGAAGGAATCGGATTAAGCAATTACAACATCACCTATAACTCAGGTACATTAACAGTGAGCAAGAAGGATTTAACCATTATCGCAAACGATTATGGAAGAAACTTTGAGGCCCCAAATCCATACGAATATTTTACAGTCAAGTATGAAGGATTCGTAAATAATGAGGGTGATTGGGTTATTTCAGGGCAGCCAGGCTTTGAGTGCCTCGCTCCATTGGATGCTCCTCCAGGATCCATTTGGGCAATAATCCCTCTTGTTGGGACTTTACACGCTAGCAATTATGAATTCACTCAATTTGTTAATGGCAAGCTGTATATCAATCCATTTGGCCCGGGAACTAAAAAATTGAGGGGCTACCTTGACTGTGTGACACGTTTGAGCACTCAACAAGAAGGATACCGGTATATAGCACATTTCAGGTGTGTGAATGACAATGATGTACCTGTGTTTGTTCCTTTTGGATCTCCTGATAATTACATTTATGGCGGTGACTATTCGGCCATTGATCCACCAAGTCTCTTTAATCCTGGCGACACCTATTTCAATGTACTATTTGATGGATCAAAGACGTACTGGAATTTATCAAGTTATGACTCAAATCACAAGTCTTCAGTCATTTCCCAAGCTTCAAACAAATCTAAAAAATGCAGAAAATCAGGTTTTATTGATCCGGAGGGAATTGAGGCATTGCAAGCTATTGAACTCTATCCAAATCCAGGATCAGATATCATCACTTTGAGAGCGATGGGCTGGTCAATACAAGAAGATCAGATTCGAATTACAGACATTATCGGAAAACAAATGCCTACCCACTTTATAAGAATTAACGCTGATGGAATCTTTGAGATCGATATTTCAATGTATCAATCAGGCATCTACATTGTAAATATAAGCTCAGAGACCGCTAAACAATCAATAAGGTTGGTAAAACAGTAGGCAATTTTGTACTTTCAGATATAAATGGAAAAAGCTGATCGTAAGAAGATCCTCCTCACCGGAGCAACAGGGTATGTTGGTAAAAGACTGTTACCTGTTCTAATTGACGAAGGATACCATGTGATTTGCTGTATTCGCGACAAAACACGCTTTTCAGTAGATGGCAAATATGGTAACCAGGTAGAAATCCTGGAAATAGATTTTCTGAAACCACCAAAACCCTCAATCATTCCTCAGGATATTGATGCTGCTTTCTATCTGATCCATTCCATGACCTATCAAACCAAGAGCTTCGATGTCATGGAGGCGAAAGCTGCAAGTAATTTCAAACAATACCTGAAGGAGACTTCCGTAAAACATGTCGTATACTTGAGTGGAATTATTCCTGAAGGTAAAATGTCAAGACACCTCCGGTCAAGACAAAATGTTGGGGAAATTCTTACAGGCGGAGATTATGCTTTAACTATTCTTCAGTGCGGAATCATTGTCGGATCAGGTAGTGCTTCCTTTGAGATGATTAGAGACATCTGTGAAAAATTGCCAATTATTCCAGGCCCATTTTTCCTCAAAACGAAAACCCAACCCATATCAATCCGTAACGTAATAAACTACCTGGTTAAAAGTCTATTTGTTAAAGAATGTTATGATCGGACCTTCGATATCGGTGGGCCTGATGTGATGAAATATGCTGACATGCTGAAACAATATGCAGAAGTCAGAAATCTCAAAAGGAGAGTTATCATTATTCCATTTATAAATACCACTTTGATCCCTTTCTACTTATTCTTTTTGACCTCTGTTTCATTTAGACTTTCTACCAATTTAATTGAGAGTATGCGTTATGAAACCATATGTCGAGATAATGAATTGGAGATTCTTTTGGGTATTAAGCCCTTTCCATACAAAGTGATGATTAGAAGAGCATTCAGCAGGATTCAGCAAAACATGGTGCTATCAAGTTGGCGCGATTCAATGATGAATAGTACCCGCGAAGCCAACCTTTCAAAATACATCGAGGTACCTGAGTTCGGTTGCTACAAGGATATAAAAGTCCTACCTGTAGATGATCCTGACCGAGTCATGAACAATATCTGGGCACTAGGGGGCGAGCAGGGTTATTACTATGCGAATTGGTTATGGAGAATACGTGGTGGCATGGATAGGATGGTGGGTGGCGTTGGATTGAGTAGAGGAAGAAATAATAAAGACTACCTGGCCAGGGGTGAGGCTCTGGATTTTTGGAGGGTTATTTATGATTCTAAAAAGGAAAGAAGACTTCTTTTATTTGGAGAATTGAAGGTACCTGGGGAAGCTTGGCTTGAATTCAGAATTGACCGTGACAATATATTGCATCAAGTAGCAACATTTAGACCCCATGGAATATGGGGAAGATTGTATTGGTTGTTTACAAGTCCATTTCATTATTTCATCTTTAATGGGATGATTCGCAATCTCGTAAAATTTAAACCTGAGCTAAATGCCAAGGTAATTGAAAGCCAGCATGACCAAATAAACCTAAATGAAAAAATTAGCTAGCCTTACGACCTTTATACTATTGTTCTCATTCTCTCAATTATGGGCCCAAGCAACCGTAATAGATAGTCTTAAAAATGAACTAACCCAGGTTACCCCGGATTCAGTAAAAGTCAATCTGTTGATTGAACTTAGTATTCAGCTTAGGAGATCTGCACCAAACGCTGCACTGGAGTATGCTACCGAAGCCTTTGAACTGGCACAAGAAGTGGGTTTTGAGAAGGGAGAAGCCCAGGCCCTCAAATACATTGGGATGGCCTATTATTTTCAGGGGAAATACATTGAAACCATTGATTACTGGGAACAGGCACGTGTGGTTTTTGACAATATTGGCGATTTAGTCGGGGTGTCAAATATGGAAAATAACATCGGAGCAGTATATTTCAATCAGGGAGATGACAACAGAGCCATTAATCATTATCTGGAGTCACTAGAAGTGGCCCAAGAAATCAACGAACCGTTAAGAATCGCTACCGCATACATAAATATAGGTAATGTGTTCATGAACAAATCCATAACCTATAAGGAAGCGCTAGACTACTTCCAGAAAGCACTGCCAATTTGCATCGAATTAAATGATCTTGAAGCCTACGGAACGACCACAGTAAATATGGGTGAGATATTTTTTAAACAGAATCAAGTCGATTCAGCCCTATACTATTTTAACCTGTCTTATGAAGCACTGGTGCAAATTGATGGAAATACTCCGTATGTTTTAATGAATATTGGTCGAACTCATCTTTTAGACGGTGATATGGATCAAGCCAGAGAGAACCTTGAAAGAGCATTACTACTGGCTACTGAAAGAGGTGCAAAGCTTGAAATGGCTCAATCTCTGATCGGACTGGCAAAGGTGGATATGAATCTAAAAAAA
The DNA here is from genome assembly GCA_964444375.1 of uncultured Porphyromonadaceae bacterium. Lineage (GTDB taxonomy): Bacteria > Bacteroidota > Bacteroidia > Bacteroidales > UBA12481 > JABHCC01. Next base: position 9,118 of record CAYUGX010000070.1, read on the forward strand.
TACAGGATCGCAATCGACCATTTGTCAGAAGGTGAAAGAATAACACAAGCCATTGGTGCAAGAAATGAAAGAATGGAGGTACTGGGATTACTTTCTGCAAGTTTTGCCAATCTCAATGAATATGCTACGGCTTTAACATACCAGATAGAATATGTCGAACTCAGGGACACGATTTATAATGCCGAAAATGAAAAAAGGATCGCTGCACTAATTCAAGGTAATGAGATCGACCAACAGAAAAGCCAGATCCAGGTACAAGATCTAACTATTCAAAAGCAGCGTTTCGCCAAGAATGCATTTCTGGTTGGATTACTGACCTTCCTTTTGGTATCATTTATCATCTTCAGAAACTACAGGCAGAAAGTAAAGATCAATAGAATCCTGGATCTTCAGAAAGCTGAAATTGAAAGGCTTATATTGAATATCCTGCCAAAGAGTGTTGCCGACGAGCTTCAAAAAACCGGCAAAGCTACACCAAGATATTATGATCACGTCAGCGTATTATTTACTGATTTCAAGGGATTTTCGCGCATAGCTGGAAATCTATCTCCACAGGAACTAGTTGAAGAACTTAATCAGTACTTCGTGGCTTTTGACAATATTGTTGAGAAATATGGGCTGGAAAAAATAAAAACTATTGGTGATGCTTACATGTGTGCATGCGGCTTACCAACAGAGGACCCAAAGAATGCAATTAAAGCAGTTCAAGCAGGCCTTGAAATGCAAGAGTACATCAATCAAAAGAATAGTGAAAAAAAGGAAAAAGGACTGTCGATGTGGGATTTAAGGATTGGAATACATACAGGTCCAATCGTAGCAGGAGTTGTTGGACGAAAGAAGTATGCATATGACATCTGGGGAGATACGGTAAATATTGCCAGCAGAATGGAATCAAATGGTGAAGAAGGTCTTGTTAATATTTCTGCCAGTACTTTTAATGACGTCAAAGAAATTTATAAATGTACTTACAGGGGCAAAATTGAAGCAAAGAATATAGGAACGGTTGATATGTACTTTATTCAGAAAAGCCAATAATGAAACATCCCAATGATGATCTAACTCTCAAGAATGGATCAAAAGTAGCCGTGGTCGGCGGCGGACCGGCAGGAAGCTTTTTTTCCTATTACCTTCTTGAACTTGCCGATCGGATGGACATAGAAATTGAACTGGATATATATGAAGCCAAAGATTTCTCAAAATCAGGGCCTCCTGGTTGCAATCACTGCGGAGGAATTGTTTCAGAATCCTTGGTCCAATTGCTCTCTTCTGAAGGGATTGTATTACCCGAATCAGTAATTAGAAGAGGGATTCAATCTTATACCATGCATCTCGAACAAGGATCTACCGATATAGAAACGCCTTTTGAAGAACAGCGCATCGCATCCATGTTCAGAGGCCGTGGACCAAAAGGATACAATACGGGGAATCACGACAGTTTCGATTTATACCTCCTGCAACTCTGTGCTGTACAGGGGGCAAATATAATACGAGACAGGATAAAACAGGCTGAAAAAGACGATCATGGAGTTACTCTTATAACGAAAAGTGGAAAGGAAGCTAAATACGATTTAGTAGTTGGTGCTATAGGCCTCAATCCCAATAGTCTTGAGCTATTTTCTGGTTTAAGTAAAAAAATTAAACCACCAAAAACTACAAAAACGTATATATGCGAATACAAGCTTGATGCAGAGAAAGTAGACACCTATTTTGGAAACTCAATGCATGTGTTTTTATTGGATGTACCTAAGATTAAATTTGGTGCTCTGATTCCTAAAAATGAATATGTTACATTAGTGCTTTTAGGCTCTGACATTGATAAAGACATTGTCAACCAGTTTGTTAATTCAGATGCGGTTAAGAACCTTTTCCCAGACGAATTTGATCCTGCCACTGCTCAATGCTGTACCTGTTACCCAACTATTAATATCATGCCGGCCAAACACCCCTTTGATGACCGTGTAGTACTGGTTGGGGATTCATCATCATCAAAACTCTATAAAAATGGCATCGGTGCTGCCTATGTAACTGCAAAATCTGCAGCAAAGACTGCTCTTTTCGAAGGCATTTCAGCTAAGAATTTTAAACGACAGTATCGAAAAGAGTGTAGGTCTCTGGATAGGGATAATTTCATTGGAAAGTTGATCTTTTTGGTCACAACAATTATTCAAAAATCCCCACTACTTAAAAGAAGTCTGTTGAGACAAATAATTAATGAACAGAAACGAGCTAAAGAAAAGAGGAAAATGAGTTCTGTGCTATGGGATACTTTTACCGGAAGCGCTCCTTACCAAAGTATTTTTCTCCGAGTCATGCATCCTTACGTATTAAGAAACCTTATCGGAAATATTATCATATCCATATTCAAAAGAAACTAAAATGAAACTAAAAACAAGTACCAGGTTAGGCAAAGAATACCAGGATGGAGACCTTATCATCAGACAAGGCGAAACCGGTGATTGTCTGTATGTTATACAAGAAGGATTTGTGGAGGTTATCAGTGAAAAAGGCACAGAGACAAAACTTCTTGCTGAATTGGGAGTTAGGGATTTCTTTGGAGAAATGGGGCTTTTTGAAAATGACGTTCGCTCAGCAACCGTCCGTTCAAAAGGTCCATCTAAAATCTTGACCATCGACAAACGTAATTTTTATAAGACTATCCAAAAGGATCCTTCGCTGGCCTTCAATCTGCTGGAAAAGATGTCAAAGCGGTTAAGACAAACAACAGAGGAGCTGAGCAATCTTAAAAAGGAAACACCAAAGTGAATATCAACACTTTTGATGCCCAGATCAATCAGGCAATGGAATTTGTTAAATCCAGATTTGACCAATACACGCCTAATAATCTAGTTTATCACAACATTGATCATACTATCGAAGTCTTTACAAATGTTACGTTCTTATCCGCAAAACTCTCTCTTTCAGAGCAAGATACCTTCCTAACTAAAATATGCGCCCTCTTCCACGATATTGGATACCTTGAGTCATACACAAATCATGAAGAACATGGTATTCCACATTTTGTTTCCTTCTGTGAAGGGATAAAATTGAACCAGCAGACCATTGATATAGGTATTGCTGCTATCTTGGCCACAGAGGTTCCCCAAAAACCATATAGTAATATTGATAAAGTCCTATGTGACGCAGATCTTATGTATCTGGGTTCTTCTGACTATTTTGAAAAAAGTGAACTCTTAAGACAGGAATGGAACCGATCACGTAGCCATCAAACCTCTGTCCTGGATTTTCACCAACAATCAATTCAATTCTTTCAGATGCATCACTTCCATTCGGAGTTTGGAAAAAAGATCTTGGGCCCTGAAAAGGAGAGAAACTTCCAGTTAATTAAAAGAGAAATCGACATCCTATCTAAGAACTAACAATCATTGTGTCTGGTGCTCTTTTTGTGTTATGATATTCACGCACCAAGCACTAAGCAAGTCTCTTATTATACTAATTTAGAAAATGAAAACGGCCCAAAGAATCTTACCTCTGATCATAGCACTGCTTTTCCTATTCCCAAACTGCACTCTTGACAAGAAATCCAAACAATCAATTGAAAACCAAAACAATTTATTGAAAAAGGATTGGTCGAAATGGATCAAAAAGAATTCATATTCTATCGAGCCGCTGACAGATCATATGGATAGAGATTTGCATTTCCTGGAGGATCTTATCGCAGTCAAGACCTTAATTCAACTCGGTGAAAATAGTCATGGGATTAAGGGGTACAACCAGCTTAAAGTAAGGATCATTAAGTACTTACATAAAGAATTGAATTTCAATGTGATTGCATTTGAAAGCGGAATGTGTTTCAGTTCAGCAACATTCGTCCAGCTAATAGCCTAAGGTGCAAGGGTTTTAGGTTACAGGCATGAAGTTAAACAAAGTTTTAGTTAAGATTTGTCAAGAAAATCTGGTTCATAGGCAGTGACATCAAGTGGTATTCAACCGTTTTTACCCAGGAAAACCTTATTCCAGGCATGGTGACTTTACTCCCATTAATCAGGGTATCATTCAGATTGACTATTTCAATCGCTGCAACATCTAGCCCTGCAGCTAATTACACCTGCACACCAGCCAGTGTGTTTATTTCTTCAAATGGAATATTTGTAGTATTGGATTGTCATACTCCGTACTATTTTGAACAAGCTTCATCAACTCTTCCCGGCTCTCGGGATTCGTGATGTGTTGCCTTATATGATATTCATTTTCAATATAGTACTTCAAATCAGCCACATCAAGCTTTCTGAAGATCATCCCATTGGTGTGGTTATCATCGATAGGATGTGAAGCGACCGACCAATGGTAAAAACCATCAATATCATTATAAAATGCTGGCAGGTTTAAAGGTCTAGGGTTCTTGATAAGCCTATGGAAGCCATCATCTTCATTCATAACAGAATCAGGTTCAAAAGTAGTGAGCTTTGCCAATCTAAAGATCTCTTGTGTATTATTATCGTAAATCACTGTTTCACCCGCGAAAAAAATATCACCAGACTGTTGTACGTTGATACACAGATATTGGTCGATCTCAGCATGACCTGCTATTCTGTTATAGCCTGAATAATTCATTTGGGAAGATTCATAAAAGACAGATCCAGGGATTGGCTTAGAACGTATTAAAAAAAGACATTTGGGAATCATTTGATCTCCCTTTTCAACATACAGTGTGTCATAATAAAATTCCCGCAAGTGGATCTTCTCATTTTTCAGATAAAATGTTGGTTGAATAATTCCGGGACTACCTCTCACTGAATTTTCAACTAACAGCTTATCCACAGCGAACTCAAGATCCTGAGTCATAATCTTTATTAAAGGAAAGTCTGCCATTTTTTTAATCGGCCGCTTGAGGCATATGGCATAGCCATTATTATCGAGCGGCAATATCTGTAAAATTTTAGTTTCGAGAACATTCAGGTAATCAATTGATTTAATAAATGATCCCGAATAATCATAGGTTAATAATTTACCCAGGCTATAATCATGGAGTAAAATGTAATCCTCATTTCTGGCAATTGCTTGAACACGCTGATACTCCCCTGGCCCTCTGCCATATGATCCAATCTTTCTCACAAATTCTCCGTTCCTTTTAAACAGCAACACTTTAGCTGGGGGATACTGACTGGAGGCTATGATGTAATTAGCTGTGATTTGAAAATCAGGATATTTGATGAAGCTATTCGGTGTACTTTCAAGCTTTACATATTCTACTCTTTCAACAAATTCGCTAAGCTTTACTTCTTTCTCAATTCGCAGGCCTTCAAGAACATCTATCGTCATCAAGCTGCTTGACAGCTGTTTACTATCACACGCAAGCAGGAATATCAGCACAAGAGATGTTGCCATGCATGCTGTTTTTGACATAGCTTTATAGGTTAAGTGATTCAACTAGTTATACGCATGATTGACGCAAACATTCCAACGAGAACGAAGAAAACTAGTATTGGAGGTCGTTTTTCCAATCTTCTCAAAAATCATCCAGGTAGGAATTGTTTGTTTCCTCAATGCGACTTTTGAAGTAACGACTTTTGTCTGGTTATCCCCACACGCCATATTTATCCAATAAGTATACCTGCTACCAACCAATCCGTGATCCGTTGGGCTAATTTCTATAACTAAAATTCATCCGGGAATAATATCTTAGCCGTTTCCAACATTAGGTTAGTAGCATCAGGATCACCTTTGCTCCCATCATCATTGCGCTTGTTCATCATGCATACTATAATCGCATCTTTCTCAGGTAGGTATACTGCAATGTCACTAAATCCCAGAATCGATCCATTATGACCGTAGAAACCAAATATTTTCATGATGCCTAAGCCATACGAAACAGGCCCATCCATGGTTTGCATGTCAAGGCGCTTTTGCTGCATTGTACCTGATAGTAACTCTCCATAGTACATTTCACGTGTCCATGTTTTCAGATCATAAAGATTTGAGATTATAGCACCAGCAGCCCACGATAAAGAAGGATCGACCGTTGTAATATCTTCTAATCGTCCATCATAATCCAGATCACGATAACCATGAGAATATTCTCCGGGTATCCGGGGAGTAGTTGGAAAGGAAGTTGAATTCATTTCAAGAGGGTCTAATAGACGAGTTTGAATTTCCTCCTCAAGCTCGTTGTCAGTTTCCATTTCAATGAGTAATCCGAGCAGGAAGTAGTTAGCATTAGAATAGACACATCTATCACCCGGATTAAATGCAGGCTTTGCTTGCATCAAGACTTCGTATAAATCTTCGGTCTTCCAAATCCGCCGAGGTTCATTTTGTGCACTCCATGAAATTGCAGGATCATGATAAAACACATCATAGATACCTGATGTCATATTCAGCATTTGCCTGACAGTTATTATCTTAGCATGTGGTATTTCAGGAAACCACCTATTTATTGTATCGTCTAGCTTGAAAGCTCCCTCATCAATCAATTGCAAAACCACCGCTGCTGTGAAGGTCTTGGTTATACTGGCAATTCGAAACCGGTCAGACTCTTCAAGGGCTTCTTTCGTTTTAATATTCGCTTCACCCTTAGTAATAATAAGAGGCTCAAGATCCAATTGCCAAACACCGATGATCGCACCCGGAACATTTCCCTCATCCATGCACTGATCCATCATGTAATTAATTTCCTGTATCTTTTGTTCGCTATATGCACCCTCTTCCAAATCATAATCAGTACAGGAATTCACAAACACAAAACAAATCAGTACCAACAGTATTAATATCTTTCTCATGGCTTGTGAATTTGGTTACAATAGAAAATTACGAAAATATTGCCAGTATTTGGTTATAATAATCCTAGTTTCCAGATTTCTAATCTAGCACAAGAACGTTACAACTTGCTTCGACTATGGAGGTAGCAGTATTGAATCCAAAAACATGGATCAAACAAGTAATCCAGTATCACGGTTCCTGATCAAGCTGGTAAAAGAAAGGTAATCGCTTATTATTACCTACCGGATAATCAGTTGCAATACGACTTCGTTCAGGTTTTGATCTGATTCAGCTGAATTTTGACTAAACAGAATAGACATAGTGAATGTAACTCCGATCACCAGCCATCAATTTCTTATAGAGTGGTGAATCAACTGTGCCCGCCCATTCTTTGATATAACGCTGCACAAATTTTGGTGCCTGCAATTCTATCTTCCTTTGCTTGGTTTCACTGGTTTTTTCGAGCGCCCAGCAAACATTTTGTGTAATATCTGTTTTTTGACGCAGCACTAAACCAGCCCTCAAGGCTTCTTGTTCACATTGCTCAATTTCATTCTTGTCAAAAAAATCAGCATACATGAACTGACTGTTGTTATGCATGACTCGTCTGACCTCTCTGTAAAAGCGAATAAGATTTGGGTATTGATGAGAACTTTCGATATTGATTATGCAATCATATTTCTCATTTTCGATTGGCAAATTTTCTGCATCGCCTTGTTTAAAGCTCAAGTTACGAGTATCCGGTAATCTGTTTTTG